>QXZU01000058.1:22309-54265 GCA_009886205.1 K189A clade bacterium
GGTAAGCAGCGCTGCAAAACCTAAACCCGCCGAGATAGGTAGGCCCGCACTAATGAGTTCATTTACATCAAAATCTTTTTGTCTAAAGGACGGCCCTAAATCACCTTGAAGTAGTCCGCCCATATAGCGCGCGTATTGCTGATAAATGGGTTCGTCTAAGTGGTAGGCGGCGCGCAAGTTGGCTTCTATATCTGGGGGTAGGCGTCGCTCGCCATCAAACGGCCCACCTGGGGCTAATCGAACTAAGCCGAATACCAAGGTGATGATTGTGAGTAATGTGACTAGCATGAAAGCAAATCGCGCCAGCAAGTAACGTGATGAGATTTTAGGCTTCACAATTTATTGCACCCATAAGACATGCTTTTATCGGTTGAGTTGAGTGTTGCGATATTTTACCGCGCCTCTTCCCAGCTAAGATAACGCACTTGGTGCATGTCACGTAAATTATCCTCCCAGCCATTGAGCTGTGGGCTAACTAATCTTCTTACGCTCAAGTTATACAGCGGCACCACGGGATAATCTTTTACTGCAACGTTGGCGGCGGCGGATAGCAAATCATTGCGCTTGCTTAGGTCAGCTTGCTCCTGGGCGCTGCGCATAAGGGCATCAAATTCGTTCGATTGATAGCGCCCGTAATTCACCGAGCCAATGTCAGATTGTAGGAGCGACAGGTAGTGCTCGGCGTTGTTCTCGCCAATCCAACCCGCCCAGGCAACGCTAAATTTTCCCTGTCGTAGGTCGGTAAAATGGGCTTTTAGTTCCGCTTGATGCAATGTGGTTTTTACGCCAATGCTGCGCCACATGCCTGCGATGGCTAGATTTATTTTTTTGCCTTCAATGCCGCTAACATGACGAAGAGTGATTGTTAGTGGGTTGGTCTTAGTAAAGCCTGCTTGGGCAAGTAGTTGTTTTGCCATCGCTTGGCGCTCACTTAAGGCGATGCCCTTATGGTCTAACGTCGCGGGCTGGTAATTGCTGATGAGGGACGGTGCAAAGGTGTAGCTGGGCCGGTCTCCAGAGCGCATGACTTTGGTTGTGAGTATGTTTTGATCCACCGCCATGGATAGCGCTTTACGCACCCGTAAATCCGCGAAGGGCGGTTCCTGGACATTGAAAACCAAGTACATGGAGGACAGTAGTGGCGATAGGCGTAGGGCCGTGTTGGCAGTTTCGTTGGATGCAGTTTTGAGCGTTTGTAGTTCACTGGTTGGCACACTGGGGATGGCATCCAATTCGCCATTGCGGTAACGGTTATAGCCTGACTGTTCGCTGGCCAGCGGGTGGTATCTGACGGTTTTTATCGCAACTTTGGTGAAAAAGTGCGGGTTGGCGGTCATTTCCACATAAGCCTGGGGTTGCCAAGTTTTCAGCGCGTATGCGCCGTTTGAGACCCAGTGCTCCGGTTTTATCCAGCTGTCGCCCTCGCGCTCAATGACGTGTTTGGGCACCGGAAAAGCAACCGGGTAGAGCAGGCGTTCAAGAAAATAGGGGTATGGGGCGGCCAACTTTATTTGAAGCCGCTGGGTGTCAACGGCAGTGATGCCCAGAGATTCTACCGGCATAGCACCTTGGTTTACTTGAGCCGCGTTTTCTATCATGTAAAGAAAGTACGCTAAGCTTGCCGCTGTTTTAGGGTTAAGTAGCCGGCGAAATGAATAAACAAAATCCTCGGCGGTGAGCGGCGTGCCATCTGACCAGCGAAGATCTTCTCGTAAGTTAAATGTCCAAATTAGACCGTCAGCACTGTGTGTCCATGATTCTGCCGCGCCGGGCACAATTTCACCTTTTGCATTGAACGTAGTGAGTCCCAAAAACAGATCGTTGAGTAACGTTTCTTCAAGCCTAAGGTTGTAGCGGTGGGGGTCTAGTGTCTGCGGCTCGCCAGTGTTGCCAAGATTCAGTGTCTTTGGCGTATCTGCAGAAATTGAAGTTGCTGAGATAAGTAACTGACAAAGCAGTAGCCCCAGCGCCATAGGTTTACACCATGCATAGACGGCGCGACCACTGGTCAAATTAGATGGTGTAAAACAGCGCGATCTTCTACTTCTTATGGCGATCATTTACAGGTCCTGTATGTAGCGGGCGCACCATACTAAAAAGTATCCGCCTCTGACAGCCTGTAAAGGCATGGTTTTTTCGGCAGCATCTAACCCGCTCGGCATTTTGCAAAACGTCGCACCGCCAAGGGGTGTTTGCAGTTGGGTTAATAGGAAAATTGCTATAAGTTGCCTGCTGGCTTGGTCACTGCTAGCAAATTTTGGAGGAAAGATGGCTATAGGTTTATCTCTGGTCGCAGATATTGGCGCTACCAATGCACGGTTCCAATGTTGCGGCATAAGTGACGATCCCGCTGAGGCACCGGTGCTTGTGGGTGAGCCGTTGGTATTGTCTACGCCGGCTTATGCCACTGAGGCCGCATTGTTGACCGATGTGCAGGCGCATTATTCAGGGACTCAATTCGCCTCTGCCTTGTTTGCGGTGGCTGGGCCTGTGAGCTTGGACGGCAGCGCGGTGGAAGTCATTAATACTGGCCTACAAATTCATGCGAGTGAGGCCAAAGAACGACTGTCCACTGCTGTGACCTTTGTGAACGATTTCCATGCCCAAGCTATGGCTGTGCCCTTTGCGCAACAGATTCAACAGGTGGGTGGTGGCGCGGTGTTGCCTCACGTTAAAGGTGTATTGGGCCCCGGCTCTGGCCTTGGCATGGCAACCCTTGTGCCAAACCACAGTGGCGGTGGCGTGCATTGGCAGGTGTTACCGTCAGAGGGCGGTCATGCAGATTTAGCGCCCAGTACCTTTTTGGAGGCGGAGTTGTGGTCTATTCTTGCGCAAAATCATGATCATGTGTGTTTAGAAACCGTGCTCTGTGGCAGTGGGCTAGTGAATTTGTACCGGGCTATGTGCGGACTGTGGGGTTCCCAGGCCGAGGAAATTTCAGCTGAAGAGATATCCCAGCGCGGACAAGCCATGAGTGACCCTGTTTGCCATCAAACTCTGGAGGCTTTTGCCGGTTTCTTAGGCTCTGCAGCGGCCAACCTAGCCTTGACCGTTGGGGCGAGGGGTGGCGTATATATCAGCGGTGGTATTGCCCCGCAAATGTTGGAATTTCTTGTCAGTAGCCCGCTGCGTCGTCGCTTCGAGGAAAAAGGCGATCTCAGCGACTATGTCAAAGAGATCCCCATTTTGATGGTGCTAGATACTGAGCCTGGTCTTACTGGGGCAATGTACTGTTTGGCAGAAGGGCGCTAGCTGTCTGCTTGATTGCGTCCGCGATCTTGAATTTGCGCGCGTCGGGCTGCTACTTTTTCAGCCCTAACTTCGCTTTTAGCGTGGGCGCGATTTGCGCTGTTTTCGATACTCAAACCCTCACCTAAGGTGGTGTGCCATCCAGCATCCATAATTTCTCGAATGGTTCCTCTGGTGATGGGTTCTGTGGTTAATATATCCGCAGCAAGTTTTTCACAGGTGGGCAATAGCTCGTCTTCGCCGACCACTCTATTCACCAACCCCCAGTCGCAGGCTGTTTGAGCATCTAAGTAGTTGCCAGTGAGGCTCAATTCTTTAGCTCTATTGATGCCAATGAGCCTTGGGAGTCTTTGCGACAAGCCCCAGCCAGGCACAACGCCCACACGGGCGTGGGTGTCGGCAAATTTGGCATTTGGACCGGCGATCAAAAAATCGCACATCAGCGCAATTTCAAAGCCGCCGGTGATGGCAAATCCGTTAACTGCGCCAATCACTGGCTTGCCCACATTGGCGACAGCCTTGCCAAGGTCTTTGTCGGTGACGGTGGTGGAAGCGGTTTCGCCGCCCAGTTCCTTAAGGTCTAAACCCACAGTAAAGGCACGGCCAGCGCCGGTAAGAATAATGACTTGAGTAGTGTCATCTTCAGCGAGCGCGATAAAGGTTTCTGCAATAGCTTGGCGAAGCGGTCCTGATAGAGCATTTAGCGCCTCTGGGCGATTCAGAGTCACCGTGGTTATGCCGTCATTACGTGTTACTAAGACTAAGTCTGCGCTACTCATTAAGTTGCCTTTTTTTATCCCTGTTATGACGCTCAGCATAACAAGTCTTTGTTGAAACTGGGTATCCCCTCAAGGCAGTGGCCCCTTGTTATGCCTTCTTGTGGTGTTCTCTTGTTATGGCCTTTGTTGCAGGGAGCGCACTAGATGCCAACGATATGCTCAGACTGTCGCCTAGATACCACCTACTGGCGCAGCGGTGTGTAGATCTATTGGACAATTCTCCGTAGTCTCCAAAGGACTGTTATTTAGATTTGGATAACGCGATGACTATGCAAGATAACTTCATTGGCTTTGCTCGCCGATGTTTAAAAACGTTTAGGGCAATAGTTAAAACAGGGTCGCTTATTGGCGCTGTTTTAGTTGTGGGTTCTATCAGCCAGCACTCTATGGCGGATAGTTACGAGAATAATTGGGGTCCCGAGGTGGGTTCGCAAATTGCGCTTTTGGCGGCAAAAGACCAAAACGGTGATGTGCAGCAACTGAAAGATTTAGCCGGCAGCCAAGGCGTACTGATTTTTTACAACCGCTCAGCCGATTGGTGACCATTTTGTAAGCGCCAGTTGGTTCAACTGGAAGAATGGCGACTACGGTTTGAAGGGCTAGGTATTAATGTCGCGGGGATGACCTACGACTCACGAAAGATTTTGCGCGGGTTTCATGACGAGCAAAAGCTCGGTTATCCGTTACTGCAAGACGAAAATGCAATGCATGTAAATGCGTTGGGTATTAGGAACGAAGATTATGCCAAGGGCCATAGGGCATTTGGTATACCTCACCCTGGTATTTTGCTGATTGGCAGTGACGGTAAAATTCGCGCCAAATTTGCGGTGCCAGGATACCGCACGCGACCGCCTTTTGAGGACATCTATGCCGCCCTCAAGGCCCTGCCTGAGTCTGGGTAGCTCAGGTTTTAATCTAAAGGCTGTACCGCCAGTGCAAAATCTGGGTTCTAACGAGTAGCGCCAATGGGCTTGGCGCTACTTTTAAAGTTGCAGTGCAAGCTGGAATATTCTCGCAGCGGTTGATTTAGTGGGTTGGCACCGATTAAATAGGGTCTTCGTTGGATGGCCCGTCGGGCCGGTATTACGCACAGTTAGATTTCTTCTAGATTTCTTCGTTGAGGCAAGAAAAATTCCACAATTTAAAACACAATCTAAAGCACAGACTCAAACGGTCATTCAAGCACGCACCCATAGAAAGACGAGAGCGCCAGCTCAATGCCAATCTACCTGGATCAATACTCACCCGGGTGCAAAATCACTTACATTTAGACGTGCGCTCTTATTGCTCAGTGCACTGCTAACTCTGTCTGGGTGTTCTTCGTTAGTGGGGTCGTTAACCCAAGGCTTTGCTGAGGACTTATCCGCAGCGATTTTGAACAGCGATGACCCAGCCATGGTGCGCGACGGAGCGCCAGCTTACCTTATTCTTATTGATTCGCTGCTGGCAGGTTCGCCTGAGAATGTTGGCTTATTGAGTCAATCCGCCGAACTGCATTCCGCATACGCTGGCGCTTTTGTTGACGATGAAGCGCGCGCAGCACGCCTACACGACAAAGCGCGCAGACAAATATTTACGGCTACGTGCCTTTCTTTGGAAAATGCATGTGATTTGGACTCACGCCCGTTTCCAGAATTTTTGGCCTGGACAAATAGCCGCAGCGCCAAAGAGGTGCCCGCCTTGTACAACTTGGCCAGTATTTGGGCTGGTTGGATTCAGGGTAATAGCAGCGACTTTTCAGCCATCGCTGAATTGGCGAGAGTCAAAGCGCTCATGCAGCGCGTGGTGGTGCTAGACGAAACTTATTCAAACGGCGCGGCGTATCTATACCTAGGTGTGTTCGAGACATTGCTACCTCCGGCCATGGGCGGTAAGCCTGAAATTGGACGCGGTCATTTTGAGCGAGCGCTAACAATATCGTCTGGCAATAACCTTATGGTTAAGGTCATGCTTGCTGATCAGTATGCGCGGTTGGTCTTTGACCGCGAGTTACATGATAACCTGCTTAATGAGGTGATAGCCGCGGATGGCAAAACGCCCGGTTTGACCTTAATGAATACGGTTGCGAAAGAACGAGCACGAAAACTATTGGATTCAGCTGATGATTATTTCTAGGGTTTTGAAATTTACGCGCACAACTACATTGCTTCGACAAAGCCTACTTTCCGTAATGGCTTTCGCCTTGCTTGCTGTCAGCTCTTTTTCTAGCCATGCAGTGACGTTTAAAATTGCCACGCTGTCGCCTGAAGGCACGGGGTGGATGAAGGCGCTACGCGGCGCAGCTAAGAATATTGGTGAGCGGACAGACGGCACGGTGAAATTTAAGATTTACCCCGGCGGTGTTATGGGTGATGACAAAGCTGTGCTGCGCAAGATGCGTATTGGCCAACTACACGGCGCAGCGTTGACCTCCGGCGGCGTTATGCAGCCGTATCCAGACATTGCTCTGTACAATCTCCCGCTTATTTTTAGAAATTATGCAGAAGCAGACTATGTTCGTCAGCGTATGGACGCCAAGTTGATGGCGGGGTTGCGTGAGCAAAAGTTTGTCGGTTTTGGTTTGGCCGAGGTGGGTTTTGCCTATCCAATGACCCAGCAGCCGGTGACGTCGGTAAGTGGTTTCGCTGACCGCCGCGTTTGGGCACCAGATAATGATCCCGGCGCCATCAAAGCTTATTCGTCTTTTAATGTAACGCCAATACCTCTGCCCATTGCAGATGTTCTAACAGGTTTGCAGACTGGGTTGATAGACAGTATTGGTTCACCCCCCATTGGCGCTATTGCGCTGCAGTGGCACACACAAGTGAAGTACGTGACAGAACTGCCAATACTTTACGTTTATGGTTTGTTCACTATCGCAGAGAAACCTTTTTTGCGCCTAGATGAAGAGCAACAAAAAATCGTCACTGAAGAGCTTAGTGCCGCAGTACGTCAAGTTGATGCAGACTCTCGCCGTGATAATGAAAGCGCCGTGGCTGCACTGACGAAACAAGGTATCGAGTGGTTGTCACCCAGTGCCGTGGAATCGTCAGAATGGTTTGCTATGGCCAGCAATGCTAACGAACAATTGATTCGCGAGGACTACGTCTCAGAACCTTTGTACCAAGAGATGATCGGACACTTAGAGCAGTATCGAAGTGAAAATAGCGATCGATAAAACCTTAGGGTTTCTGCGCAAGCTCGAAGACGCGCTGTTAGTTACTCTGCTGTTATCTATGGTGGGCATTGCCACCACACAAGTACTGTTACGCAATTTATTCGATAGCGGCTTTTATTGGGGCGACAGCTTGGTCCGCGTCATTGTGCTGTGGGTTGCCCTAGTTGGTGCCATGATCGCCTCGCGTAACGACAGTCATATTCGCATTGACCTAGCCAGTCGCTTTTTGAGCGGGTGGGTTAAGCCCTGGGTTGCCAGAATCAGTCACGTATTCACCTGTGGCGTTTTAGTCCTCTTTACTTGGGGCAGTTATCAATTTGTCAGCTATGAGTTTATGGATAACGCCGTTGCCTTCGGCGATGTGCCTGCTTGGATTTGCGAATCTATTATGCCTTTTGGTGGTGCGGTAATGACTATCCGTTATGCCTTGTTAGCGATTAAGCCCGAATGATTTGGCTTGGCGTTGTCATAATCGTAATTATGGCCGCCATTGGTGCGCCACTGTTTTCCGTGCTGCTTGCCGCATCGATGCTGGGTTTTTACAGCGCAGACATCGAGTTAGCCATTGTCGCCATTGAGTTGTATCGCATTGTTGATACACCGTTATTGGTGGCGCTGCCGCTTTTTACTTTCAGCGGCTATCTGCTTAGTGAGTCCAATACCTCCACCCGTTTAGTCAATGTTATGCAAAGTCTGTTTGGCTTTTTGCCGAGTGGCTTAGCCATTGTCGCGTTTATTGCATGCGCACTGTTTACCGCGTTAACCGGTGCTTCAGGGGTGACCATTGTGGCGCTAGGTGCGTTGCTGTTGCCTGCCTTGCGTCAGGGTGGTTTCTCAGAAAAATTCAGCACCGGTTTGGTGACAACTTCGGGCAGCTTGGGTTTGTTGTTAGTGCCCTCAGTTCCGCTGATTCTTTATGGGGTTATTGCGCAACAGATAGACGTTGGCGAATCCTTTACCATTGTTCAATTATTTGTCGCAGGTGTTGTGCCGCTGTGTTTAATGCTGGTGCTGCTGTCCGCTTGGACTCTTTGGAAGCACCGTGGTGGTGTTATTCCTCGCGTGCCGTTTACCTGGGCAAACGTAGGTTCTGCGCTGTGGGATGCTCGTTGGGAAATTCCGCTGCCCTTTGTTGTATTGGGTGGTGTGTTCAGTGGCGTGTTTGCAATTTCCGAAGCGGCAGCGGTGACCGCCCTCTACGTCATTTTTGCTGAGGTTGTCCTTTATAAAGAGGTAACCGTTAAGCAGTTGGGCAGTGTTGCGGTTGAATCTATGGTCATGGTGGGGGGTATTTTACTGATCTTAGGTATTGCCCTTGGTTTCACCAATTATCTCGTTGACGCAGAAGTACCCCAGCAATTGATGATCTCTATGCAGACCTACATCAAGAGCCCTCTTGGATTTTTACTGCTGCTGAATATTTTGCTCTTGGCATTGGGCGCGATGTTAGACATCTTCTCGGCACTGGTGATTATGGTGCCGTTGTTGCTGCCCGTTGCGGTAGGCTACGGCATTCACCCGGTGCATTTGGGCATTATATTTTTGGCCAATATGCAGGTTGGATACTTCACGCCGCCAGTAGGCATGAATTTGTTTATTGCCAGCTATCGCTTTAAAAAACCGCTGTTGGAACTTTATTCTGCAACGCTGCCATTTATGCTCATTTTGCTGGTGGCGTTAGCCATGATCACCTACATTCCGGTGCTCAGTCTCTGGCATATGTAGCTGTTATTCCGATGATAATTTGTGCCCTTAAGCGGTTACAAATTAGACGTTTGAAGTAAATCTTTCACTTTTGCATTTGTGCAATTGAAGCAATATTTTATTTAGAAAATGTGTTTTCTAACCCGTATTTTTTGGAGTCCTTTATGAATCATCAGTTTTCTGTAGCGGTTAATGGCCAAGGGCTGTACGACATAACGCCCCAGGTTAAATCCTGCATTGAAGACGCTGGTGTTGCAGAAGGTTTGGCGACAGTGTTTATTCGGCACACATCCGCCAGCATTCTCATTCAGGAAAACGCAGACCCAGCGGTGTTGGCAGATTTAGCCACATGGTTAGACCGCTTAGTACCAGAGAATGATCCGATGTATACCCATACCGAGGAAGGTCCAGATGATATGCCAGCGCATATTAAGGGCGCGATCACAGCAGTGAACTTGTCAGTGCCGATAATTGAAGGGCAGCTCGCGTTGGGTGTTTGGCAGGGGATATTTCTTTGGGAACATCGACACAACGTCAAAGAGCGCAAACTCATAGTGAATGTGATGGGCTAGTAGCGGATAGGCGTGCTAGGGCTTAACTATTACCTAGCTAGCTAACTTCTATAACCAGTCCCTAACTAATACCTAACTAATACCTAACTAATACCTAACTAGTACCTAACGAGTACCCAAGTGCGGTTCAACTAATGAATGCGATTCGTGCGTGATGGGGGCAGGGTATTCGGCGCAAGCATTTTAGTTCTAGTCTTTTAACTCAAGCCTTTTAGCTCAAGCCTTTTAACTCGAACCTTCCAGTTCAAATCTTGCAACGCAAGTCTGCCGACTTACTTGTTCAAGTTGTCGCGGATTTCGCTCATCCAGCGCTCGTGACCTTCCGGATCTAAAATCATACTCGAGAAATATTGCAGCAGATCTTTGTGGGTCTGGTTCAGCTTGGCTTCTAGCATGGCCTGTTCACCGGGCTTACTGCTGATAAATTCAAATACAGCGTTCAGGTCGGTACCTTTGCCTAAAACTTCACCTAACTCCTCTACCACAAGATCATGAAGGGCTTCTAAGTCGTCTTCGCCTATGCCTGCCTCGCCGGGTGAGAGCACAACGTTGGCCCAGAGGGTCGCCATATAAACTTGGTACAAGTTACGGTCGATGAAGCGCTCAACAACGGTGGAGCGTTCGCGTATGTCTGTGAAGACAGGCTCGAAGGCGTATTTAAGGTCGGTAAGTTCTAACATCTGGTAATGGTGCCATACCTTTGCTGGGAGGACTAATATTCCAGCGTAAATTCATGGCGCAGGAGGCAGGGGTACCTTTTGTCTAGGAATATGCGTAGGTCCCACTGAAATGGACAGGGGAGATAACTCTCTGAATTTATTTGGGTTTTATCTTTTTGGATCCTCATTGCCATAGTTGCCGGACGCTGTCTAGATTTGCACACCCCAGTTGGCTGAAGTAATGTCTTGGCTGAAAATTCTAATAAAGAGGTGGGGAAAGTAATGCTGCAATTTGACCGAGTAACCCTAGACAGTGAGTCCGAAGTATTGCGGCAACGGGTACGAGATTTTGTTGCTGATAATCAGCACCACATGCCCCAGCCTAACTCAGATTTCGTCACCGGCCATGACCCAGAGTTCTCCGCCAAGCTTGGTGAGCAAGGCTGGATCGGCATGACATGGCCCAGTGAATTTGGTGGCGGCGAGCAGAGTAATTTTGAGCGTTTGGTTGTCACCGAAGAGTTGCTTGCCGCTGGCGCCCCAGTCAGTGCGCATTGGATTGCCGATCGGCAAAGTGGCCCTCTACTGCTGCGTTTTGGTACTCCAGAGCAGCGCGAACGTTATTTGCCCGGCATTGCCAGTGGCCAAAGCTACTTCTCTATTGGCATGAGTGAGCCGGATACCGGTTCAGATTTGGCCTCAGTGCGTACCACTGCGGTGGCCGAAGGAGATGCCTATCGTATTAATGGCACCAAAATTTGGACTACAGATGCCCATCGTAACCATTACATCATTTGTTTAGTCAGAACCGAGGCCCCTTCCGAAAATCGCCACGCGGGTTTCTCGCAAATTATTGTCGATCTAAAGAATGATGGCGCCAAGGTGCGACCCATCAGCAATATGGCGGGTGGCGAAGATTTCAACGAAGTGGTCTTTGAAGATGTATTAGTGCCTAAAGATCGTATTGTGGGTGAGCCGGGCAATGGTTGGCAGCAAGTGACTTCTGAGCTTGCCTATGAGCGCAGTGGCCCTGAACGCTTTCTTTCAGCCTTCCGGGTGTTTGTGGAAATGGTGCGTATTTGTGGCGACCAGCCCAGCCCGCATCAGGCAGCGGCGATAGGTCGCCTAGCCTCGCACTTTATGACGCTACGGCGCATGTCTATTTCTGTGGCCGGTATGCTGGAACAGGGTAAAGACGTTGGCGTTGAAGCGGCTCTGGTTAAAGAACTGGGTAACAATTTTGAGAAGGTGTTGCCAGAAGTTGCGCGGTTAGTGGTGCCAGACCTAAGTCAGCTAGATCCCGCCAAACACAAACTGTTCCGCGACACGTTTGAAGAAACTTTACTGCTTTCGCCATCCTTTACACTACGTGGCGGTACTAGAGAAATTTTACGCGGCGTCATTGCACGCGGATTGGGGCTACGTTGATATGGACACAAGACAACTCATAATTGATACGGCTGAGAAAATTTTTGCCGATCACTGTCAAAAGGGCCTGTTAGACGCAGCCGAGCAAGGCATCTTCCCGCAAGATTTATGGGGAAAAATTGTAGAAAACGGGTTTCACCAATTAGGATCAGCGGGCAGTGGTACTGATGCCGCCGACCTTTACGCATTTCTGAAAGTATGTGGCAGATATTCCGTGCCGTTACCCATGGCAGAAGTGCTGTTGTCTAATCAGTGGCTGGCCTCAGCGGCAACTGAATCAGGCTCGGACTTTGCCAGCATTGGTCGGTTAAACGACACCTCAATTAACCAAGTGCCGTGGGGGCGCAAAGCAACAAAGGTGTTAGGTGTTGCAGCGGACAGTCACAAAGTATTGGTAATAGATGCGCCCAGTATCAACGAGCAAGGAAATAATCTTGCTGGTGAAGCCCACGACACCTTTTTGCTGGCGGGTACCGAACGAGAAATTGAGTTAGAAGACTCGCCCTTCGCACAAATGGCTTTGGCACGCACTAATTTAATGGCGGGTGGTCTGCAAGCCACATTAGATTTAGGCCTACAGTTTGCCAGTGAGCGCAGCCAGTTTGGTCGTTCCATCAGTAAGTTTCAGGCCATTCAGCACAGCTTGGCAGTTGTCGCTGCTGAGGTTGCAGCCGCCCAGCGTGCAGCGGATGCCGCGGTAGACGCGCTAGGCACTGACCGCTTCATAGATGAAGTGTCAGCCAGCAAGGCGCGAGTAGGCGAGGCAGTAGGCATTGTTGCTGAACAGGTACACCAGGTGCACGGCGCAATGGGCTTTACCTATGAGCACCGATTACACCACTTTACCCGCAGATTGTGGGCGTGGCGCGATGAGTGGGGTAACGAATTTTACTGGCAGGCGATGCTAGGGAGCCGACTAGCGGCTATGGGTGCAGACAAGGTTTGGGGTTATATTGCTACTCGAGGGTAGCTAATTTTAGCAGCCCAGACTTTGTACAGAGGAAGGGTTATGCAAGCTAATGAAAAATTTGAGATTCGCGGAATAAACCATTTGGCATTGGTCTGCCGTGACATGAAAAAGACAGTGGATTTCTATTCGGGTGTTTTGGGTATGCCTTTGGTTAAAACCATTGAGTTGCCACAAAATTCTGGCCAGCATTTCTTTTTTGATATTGGTAAGGGCGATCAGTTGGCGTTCTTCTGGTTCCCCGATGCGCCAGAAAAGGTGCCTGGGGTGACCAATGCGGGATCTTTAGTGGGCCACGGGTCCATTACTTCTGCTCACGCTTCTATGAATCATGTTGCCTTTGACGTACCTGTAGAAAAAATTGCCGAGTACCAAGAAAAGCTGGTGGCTGCGGGCGTTGAGGTCACGCCAGTGATTTTTCATGATGAGTCGGAAAACCAAGCCAGCCTCACTGATACAGATAGTACTTTTGTTAGATCTATTTATTTCCAAGATCCAGACGGAATTTTATTGGAGTTTGCAGCCAGTACCCGAGCGTTCAATGAGAACGATGTGAGTTGCGAGCCCGTGAGCGTAGACTGAATGGTCTCAATCCCTAAGTTTTATTGCTGCGGTTGATTGAAGGGCCTCAATGGGCCTAAAGAAAAAAGGGGATGAAGAACCAAAAGCAATAACGCTGCAAGCGGTAGCAAAAAACAAAAAGAAGGGCAGTAAGCGTTTAAGCAGCTGCCCTTCTCTTCTTTTTTCTTTCCTTGCTTCTTTTTCTTTTGCCTCCCAGCTTAAAAATTTAGGCTAGGAGGTCAAACCAAAAGTTAACTGCAAAAAATCTTAGAAGTTAACAATCATCTTGCCGGTATTAGAACCCTTGAAGAGTCCAATAAAGGCTTCCGGTGCTTGATCTATGCCCGTGTAGACAGTCTCTTTTGTGATGATCTGTCCGCTGGTCACCCACTCTTCCATATCGCTACGGAACTTGCCTGCAAGGTGATCAAAGTGATTCACAATAAATCCGCGCAGGGTTAGGCCCAGACCAATAGCCATAGACAAGTTGTTTGGACCAGGGCGTGGTGATGTGTCGTTGTATGTTGCAATGGCGCCGCATAACGCGATACGTCCGAAAGGTCGCATGCACATTATGGCTGCTTGCAGGTGCTCGGCACCAACGTTGTCAAAGTAAACGTCCAACCCGTTTGGCGCTAACTCTTTTAGATGACCTAGAATGCTGCCGTCGTTGTAATTAAACGCGTGGTCAAAGCCTAGCTCTTTAGTCAGTAGCTCAACTTTGTCGTCAGAACCGGCGCTGCCAATAACGGTGCAACCCTTCAGCTTAGCGATTTGCCCAACAATGCTGCCTACTGCGCCAGCGGCGCCAGAAACAAATACTGTTTCGCCATCCTTGAGTGCGCCAACTTCTAGCAGCCCCACGTAGGCGGTCATGCCTGGCATGCCAATCGCGCCTAAGTACTCTGATGCTGGGGCAACAATGGTGCCTAAGCTCTGAATGCCTTGCGCAGATTCGGTAAATGCTTCTCTCCAGCCAAACGCACTGCTCACATAGTCGCCTTCTTTGAAGTCTGGGCTAGCGGATTTAACCACTTGGCCAATGCAGCCGCCGGTGAGTACTTCGCCGATTTGAAAAGGTGGTACGTAAGATTTGCGGTCAACCATTCTGCCGCGCATGTAGGGGTCTACAGACATGCTCAGGTTTTTCACCTGAATTTGGCCGTCTTTTGGCTCCGGCGCTTCTATATCAATGATCTGAAAATCTTCGGGCTTAGGCATACCGTCTGGGCGTATTTTTAGTGCTACTGCTTTTGCTTGCATAGTATATCTCTGTATCTCTCTGTGTATTTTTGGATTAGTGATTAGGTTATTCGTTAGAAATTGTAATTTCTTTGTCAGTTATGAACTCTAGTAGTGCTGGCTGACCGTTTTGTGTTGCCTCTATACCTCTTTTTAGAGCCGCAACAATGTCGTTGGGATCTGTTATCCGCTCACCGTAGCCACCAAAGGCTTTAGCCATTTCTGCGTAGTTGCCAGAAATATCGGTAGATCGATATTTTTCTGTAGACACCTGCATGATCGGTATTTCAATGGCCATGGAGAAGTTGTTGAACAAAATGGACAGTATTGGAATGTTCTCTCTAACCGCAGTTTCAAAGTCCATGCCGGTAAAGCCTATTGCTGCATCTCCCCAAACGTTGATACACAGTTTATCTGGTTCTGCTAACTTTGCACCCATGGCTAACCCTAAACCGTAACCCAATTGAGTGGTTTTGCCCCAACCAATATATGAAAGGGGGCTGGTTGCCTGCCAAAATGGGGTGGTTTGATCTCGCGGGCTGCCTGCGTCGTGGGTGATCACAACTTTATCTTTATCGACAATTCGGTCTAGTTCTGCGACAACTCTGTACGGGTTAATTGGCGCGTCGTTGTTGGTCAGTTTGGGTAACCACTCGCTCATCCACTCGGTTCTGATTTGAGTGATGCGCTCGGGCACGTGTGCTCTAGCTGTTGCAGGCTCTTTGGAAAAACTTTCCATTGCTGTGCTCAGTGCTTGCAGGGTTAGCTTGGCGTCGCCAATCAGGCCGTGTTGTGCCGGAACATCTTTGTTTAAGTCCATTGGGTCGAGGGTGGCGTGAATAATGGTTTTGCCTTTAGGCATCGAAACACCAAAAGCGGTTAGAGCAAAAGAAACCCCAATGCCGAGTATCACATCAGCTTCCTTTAAGTACTGTTTCACTGGACGAGGGTTGGCGCGCCCACCACTCCCTAATGACAGTGGATGGTTTTCTGGGAATGCACTTTTACCTTCAATACTTGTGGTAACGGGGATGTTCCAAGCTTCTGCTAGGGCTTTAAGCTCACCCCATGCTTTGGCGTAGTGCACGCCTTGTCCTGCGTATATCACCGGGTTTTTGGCTTGTGCCAGGACTTTAGCTGCTGCGTCTACATCGCTGGGTGCGGGGCCAGTTTTGGCGCTGAACGAGGGTATGTATTCCCAGTCATCTGGCACGTCTTCGTTCATGACATCAAGCGGTACTTCTATCATCACCGGCCCCGGGCGGCCGTTACGCAATTGAAAAAAGGCTCGACGCATGATCTCTGGCACAGCTTTACCCATAGTGATCGGTTCAGCCCACTTTGTGATGTGCTGCATATTCATTGTGGAATTGAAGTTGGGGTAGTAGTGCGCCAAGCGGCGAGGGTAGCCCGCTGGGATAACCAGTAGCGGCACTGATTCCGAATAGGCCTGAGCTATGCCACCAAAAGCGTTTTCTGCGCCGGGTCCATGCTGCATGCAAAATACGCCGATCTTGTCGCCAGACGATAACCTAGAATAGGCATCTGCCATGTGCAGGCCAATACGTTCTTGGCGAACAATCACGGTGCGAATGTCGAGCTTAGCCGCAGCTTCAATCAATGGGTTTACTGGATAGGCGAAAAGGATATCTACCCCCTCGGCCTTCATTGTGTGCGCAATGGCATCTACTACATTCATGGTTCCTCTCCTCTATCTTTTAACTCTTTGTTGTCGCTTTCTATTTTTTCGCTTTTCTTAACGCGTGTTAAAGCGAGTTAAAACCAACGCTTTGGCTGGCCTTCAATCAACTTGGGTTAATAGTGCCACATCCCACCCGCCGTTTGGCTAAAAAGGGATAAAAGGCCAATAGGGCGTTGAGCTCTTTTAAGTTCAGATAAACCGACATGTGGCCCAATTAGGGCGTAGGATCATTTTGAACGTGGAGTTTGGGTTAAATCTAATATCTGCGTGCAGATAGAGTTGCTTTCGTTGTTGACGCGCTTTGCGGTATTAGGTTTTTTGAGCACGGCAAAGCGGTCGTTGAGTTTCCTTAAATGTGCCCTTTTTGATGGCGTGTCTTGCCGACTAAAAGTTGCTGTAAAACATATGCTTAGAGCCGTTTTTTCACTGTAAGTGTACTGCATAGTATTGTACGCGTTTTGAATACTAAACCTTTTCTTAGAAGGTGTACGATTAAAACATGTTAGGCGATAGGTTAAGAACAAAGCTAAAAGTTGCGGGTTATACACCTTCACGCTTCGCGCACGTTCTCGGTGAGACTCGTCAGACTGTAGATGGATGGTTGCAAAGAGGCGTACCGCCGCGCAAGTGCTTCAAAGTTGCACGGTTGCTAGACGTTAATCCTGAGTGGTTGGTGGTCGGTTCGTGCACCGACGAAGCGTTGAAATCCCCCGAAACAGAGGCGTTTCTTCAAGGTTTTTCGCCAGATCAAGTGGATGCTTTGCGGGTAATTATCAGCGCTTTTAGACGCCCACACTAACGGTTGTTAGTTCTTGCAAGCCTCCTTTCAATCTTTCCTTAGTTTTTCTTCGTAGACTTTAATTAGAGTCATTAATCCAAGTCATTAATCAAAGCCGTTAATCAACGTCATCAACTAAAGCTTCTCTTCTTAGTTCGCTTTTTGCCCTCTCTCCAAATCGTTGTAAGAAAGTTTTTCGCGAAAGTCTGACTTTAGTGCACCGACTATCTGCCAATTTTCGTACGCCTTAGCTTTACTGGTCGGAAATTCATGGCGGAGACCAAAGACGAAAAGAAGAGCAAAAAAAAGAGGCTTTTGACAGCCTCTTTCTTAATCAATGAAGCAGGCTAGGCCGCTTCACTTTGCTATAACTCAGTTAGAACTGATTCATAGTGTTTGCTGCGCCGCCAGCCAGCAGTGCCTTTTCGCCAAGGAAGTATTCCTTGTGATCGTCACCAACGTTTGAACCAGCGAGATCTTGGTGCTTAACAGAAGCCAAGTTCTTGCGGATTTCTTGACGCTGTACGTCACGTACATAAGCCAACATACCTAAGTCACCAAAGTAGCCCTCTGACAATACGTCAGTAGACAATGCTGCTGTGTGGTAAGTAGGCAGTGTGATTAAGTGATGGAAAATGCCCGCTTCTCTGGCAGAGTCTGCTTGGAAGGTGCGAACTAATGCATCTGCAGCGGCTGCCAGTTCAGTGCTGTCGATGGCAACGTTCATCATGCCCATAGCGTCTTCGGCGGGATCAGGGTATGCAGATACGTCTTTGCCAGCGTCTTTCCATTCTGTGTAAACCTGCTCACGGAACTTCAGTGTCCAGTTAAACGAAGGCGAGTTGTTGTAAACTAGCTTGGCTTCTGGGCGTACTTCACGAATGGCATTTACCATGTCAGCAATTTGCGAAACGTTTGGCTTTTCTGTTTCGATCCACAGTAGATCGGCACCGTGCTCTAAGCTGGTGATGCAGTCCAGTACAACACGGTCGAAACCGGTGTCTTCTTTAAATGCATACAAGCCGTTGTCTAGACGCTTTGGCTTTGCAAGCTTGCCGTCTACACGAATAGTGATGTCTCCATCTTGTAATTCGGAAACGTCAGCTACTGGCTCAGTGTCGAGGAAGTCGTTGTACTTGCTGCCAAGGTCGCCCGCTTGAATTGACACAGGGATCTTTTGCGTAAGGCCAGCACCTAGTGAGTCTGTGCGCGCAACAATAATACCGTTGTCTATGCCTAGTTCTAAGAATGCGTAACGTACCGCGTTGATCTTAGAAACGAAATCTTCGTGAGGAACCGTCACCTTGCCGGCTTGGTGCCCACACTGCTTTGCGTCGGAAACTTGGTTTTCAATTTGAATTGCACACGCACCTGCTTCAATCATGCGCTTGGCAAGTAAGTAGGTGGCTTCTTCATTACCAAAACCTGCATCAATGTCAGCAATAATTGGTACTACGTGTGTTTCATAGTTATCAATACGCTGAATGACAGAATCTGCGTCGCCGCCGTTAGCGCGAGCTTCATCTAATTCAACAAACATGTGACGTAGTTCACGCGCATCGGCTTGCTTCAGGAATGTGTAGATTTCTTCAATTAAATCAGAGACTGAAGTTTTTTCGTGCATGCTCTGATCAGGTAAAGGACCGAACTGTGAACGTAGTGCTGCAACCATCCAACCTGACAGGTAGATGTAGCTGCGGTCTGTGGTTTGCTGGTGCTTCTTTACGCTCATCATAACTTGCTGAGCAACGAAACCGTGCCAGCAACCCAAAGATTGTGTGTACTTGCTAGAGTCAGCGTCATAGTTGGCCATATCTCGGCGCATAATGTCGGCAGTGTACTGTGCGATTTCTAGGCCAGTTTTGAAGCGATTTTGTAGCTTCATGCGTACTGCGTACTCAGCGTTAATTGCGCTCCACTCTTGCTTTGCGCCAACGGTTGTTCGTGTCTGTTCGATCAGATCCAGATAAGATGACATGGTCAATCCCTCAATTAATGTTCACGGATTTCAGAGAAAGTTTAACGGCCATGGGCTGTGTCACCTCTGAATTGCGCGGCAAATTAACAGTAGGGCCTAGGGAATAAAATGGAATAATTCACAAGCAATATATTCCATATAGGAAGGTATGGTTCTAGGTTACTCGAATGTAAAAGATACCGGCTGAACCGCTAAGCGACTGCGAACTTTATTTCGCCTAGTTGGGCAAAATCTGCGCTATAACGGCCCGGTGTGGCGGGTACCATTGGGCCAATTGTGCCAGTAATGAGGAACTGCTCAGGCTTAATTTCATAACCTTGGTCTAGTACTTCATTTATTAGCCATGTCAGCGCGTCTAGTTGACCTGCCATTATTGCGCCTGCTTGGACGGAATAGAGTTCCTCATCATTTTGCCGCTGGCGTATTTGAGTGGTATCGATATCAGCGCTGATTTGGGATGACACTTGGGTGCCCCGAATAAATCCGTAGCTTGCTGAGTTGGCAGCGATGAGGTCTATGCCATTGGGACGCTCGGCTAGATTAGGCGCGGCCAGTTCGATCACCGGCATATAGGCTCTGATGTACTCGGCGACATTATCTACTGTCACTGCAGTGTTAATGGTTTTGCCGACGATAAAGCCGATTTCGGTTTCAAATAATACCGGCCTGTCTAATACCAAAGTGCTGTCAGCCTCTCGGGCGCCCTTGGCGAACAGAACGCCTACAATGCCTGCTTCAAGGCCCATCGCTTGCTGTGCCTGCTGCGCAGTGACAGCGGCCTTAAATCCCACTATGTCGCCCCATTGCTGTGATTGCGTTAACTGGCTCACAAACTGTTTTTGTATCGCGTAGGCGTCAGTAACGCTGGCGCTGGGGTGTTCAGTGCTCAGGTTCGGATAAGGTTGACCATTTTGTAGCGATGTTAGAAGCCTGTTTGACCAGTCAAGCATGGGGTCTCTCCGTTATTAGCTGGATATTGTTCGCATATTGTCTGCACACCTGTGAGCTATGCAAAAGTAAGGTTTTGAATCAGGCCACCATAGCAAATAAATCTGGGCTTCTGCAGTTTTGCTCCGGCGCGAGGTTTAAATCCAGTTTCACGCTGCAAAGGCGCTTTGGTTGAGCGCATTAGACAGCGCACGGTCCTTGGGCAAAGAAGGACGCCAATGACATGAAAGACGCCCCCGTGCATACTCTATTTATACACAGCGTGACTGGGGTTCAGTTTTATCACCGCACTCCATATCCAGCGTAGCGTGCATGTGCACTTAGACTATTCGTCTCAGTTATAGGCCCAGACTCAGACGCTGGGCAAATACATAGACAAGCATTCAAAGAGGGCTTTACAGCTAAATTGCTGAGAGTCGAAATTTAGGAATCGTGATGACCGAGCAAACCTCAAATAGAGCACAACGCTTACTCAAGTTGTTAGAGTTGAAGCAAATTGAGGAAAATCTTTACCAAGGCTTCAACGAAAAAGAAAACGGTTCGCGGCTTTTTGGCGGGCAAGTATTGGCGCAGGCTGCTATGGCAGCTTATAGAACGGTACAAGATGTCCATGTGCATTCGCTGCATGCTTACTTTTTGCGTGCGGGTAATGTCTCGCGCCCGGTCTTATATGAGGTGGAGCGTATTCGCGATGGCCGTTCATTCACTACCCGCCGAGTGGTTGCCATTCAAAATGGCTTGGCTATTTTCAATATGGATATTTCTTTTCAGGGCGATGAATTAGGCCTAGACCACAGCTCGCCAATGCCCAATGTGCCGTTGCCAGACGAGTTGCGTAGTGATCGAGACGTTGCTCTGAGTTTGGGCGGACCCAAAGCGGACCCACGCTTAAGCCCCATGGCAAAAATTGAAAGACCGTTTGAGATCAGATCTGTTTTTGAACTGGGCAGTGATGCATGGGGCGAAAATAGATTTTGGAATCCGGCGTGGATTCGCTTCCTTGAGCCTTTGGACGGTCCATCATCTGATGCTTCTTTTGATGCTTCTACAGACAACGACTTCCAGCGGCAGCTGATGTCACGCTGTTTGCTTGCCTACGCCTCGGACATGGGGTTGGTCTCAACTGGAAATCTGCCCCATCAATCCGACGTGGACCGCTCGCAACTGCAAATGGCTAGCTTAGATCATAGTATTTGGATTCACCGCCCGGTGCCCATGGATCAGTGGCTACTGTTTCACAAGCGCACTTCAACGGCTCAGGCGTCTCGAGGTATGGTGCACGCTGACTTTTTTACCCCAGACGGTACGCTTATTGCTTCAGTGACTCAGGAAGGTTTGATCCGTATAACTCAGTGAAGTGAGCTAGAAGTAGGATTGTTCCAGGACTTTGAGGCGGACCTCCTTCGTGTAACTTGCAAAGAGCAATGCGGCGCCTAAATCATCCGAGAGCTTGATGTGAGTTGCATCTAAGCGCACTTGATTCCAAGTGGGATCAACGCCTTGCCATTGCCCATTGGCTAATACCTCGTTCCAAGCATGAAACATGAAGCTCGGTTGGTCGCCATTGCTATAAGCAATACCAAAAACTGTCCTAGCCGGTAGTCCTGCCGCCCTGGCCAATGTTGTAAATAAGTCAGCGAAATCTGTGCATTCGCCTTGGCCTAAGGCCAAGGCAGTTAACACCGAACCTGCTGGTTGATTGTCGGCATAGGTCAATTGCTGGTTGGCTGTCGTGACCAGCGCGGCTATCAGTGCGGAATCGGAGGCGGGCTTATCCATAGATTCTAGGATGCGGATAATCTTCTCGCTCTCAGCAGGTATTCTCAGTGTGCTTTGGACGAACGCATTTGCGTCGCTGGCTGAAATGTCACTGGATTTTGTGTGGGTCAATGTGGGCGGCAAGTTCAAAGCTTCCAAAGAAGTTTGTCCACTTGCCGTGAGCGCCAGTTTTAGATGTTTGAGGTGCTCGTGCTTTTTCAAACGTTCATCTAAGGGGATGGAATGTTCGGAAATATGCCGATCGTCCAAGGGTTTGATGAGCGGATTGACAACTGTGGCCAGTTCCTCGGTGCTGCGATTGACAATAAAGACATTGGAAATGGTGGCGCTAATGGCCAGCATATCCGAGTCTAAATAGGTTGTACTTGTGGAGCCTTCTTCGGAGTTTTCGAAGACGTAGCCATCGTCGCCCTGACTTAACAGCGATCTTTTGTTCTCGCCAATGGATAAATTTTCAAAATTTATAAACGCGGTAGTAAATATTGTGCCCGGCTTTGCCGCTTTAGTGAGCAGTTGGATCTCTAATGCCAATTGATCTCGAAGGCTAAATTGCCAATCCAAGCGCAGGGGCTCCTGGGTGCCTTGGCGCGCTAGAGTGCCCACATAGTGTTCGTCAGATAGGTCGACCTGAATGCTCGTTGTATTACTCGCCGAGGCGCGGGTGTAGTGCGCAGAGGTCAGTTGGTATGGTCCAGTGCCGGCAAAGGTCAAGTGCTGGGTAATCTTTGTAGGCAGTCCGCCTATGGGTTGAAACACCGTTAATGTATGCAGGGCCCACTGACCCTTCTCAGTGTACTCAACAGAGCTGCGCATAAAGCCGGTGTGAGTGCCTGATTGTTCAATCTTGTACCACGCACTGCCGACCATTGAATGGGCAACCTGCTCTACAGGCGGCCTAGCATTATAAATTTTTGTGTAAAGAAATGTTGCCATGCCGAGCACAAAAATAGCGGTGATTGAGGTGAGTGCTCTGTGCTGCATGGTTATGGAGGTCTCGCTAAAGGGCGCTTTCAGATTCGGCTGGTAGTTGGGTAAGTTATTGGTTTGCTAGTCGCTAGATAGTATATTTTTTTTGCGCCAATTACCGAAGTGATGAGTTTTCGCCAAGTATTGTTTTTCATTAACTCACTAATATGCGAGAACGTGTAATTACCCTTTGCCAATGCGGTCAGGTCAGGCAAAATTCCACTTCAAGTAAAAGTCTGTGCGTTCTGGTGCGGATAAGCTATATCAAGTTAGGATTTCATGGAAAACGAGACAACTGATTTTATTCGACAACGTATTCAGTCTGATATTGAGGGCGATGTTTTATCCCAAGGCGTAGTAACGCGTTTTCCGCCTGAGCCCAATGGTTTTTTGCATATCGGCCACGCCAAGAGCATTTGCCTGAACTTTGGTGTTTCAGAGCAATTCAGTGGCACAACTTTTTTACGTTTTGACGACACAAACCCGCAGAAAGAAAGCGAAGAGTTTGTTGAGTCGATTAAAGCCGATGTGGCGTGGCTGGGTTTTTCTTGGGGTGCGTTAACTCACGCGTCGGACTATTTCGAACAAATTTATCGGTACGCCGTAGACCTGATCAGCAATGGTAAGGCCTATGTCTGCTCTCTTGATGCCGAGCAAATGCGTATTTCTCGGGGGACGTTGACGGAACCAGGCACTAACAGCCCCTACAGGGACCGCAGTGTTGAAGAGAATTTAGATTTGTTCCAGCGTATGCGCACAGGCGAATTTGCAGATGGTGAGCATATCGTCCGGCTGAAAATCGACATGGCGTCCCCCAATATCAATTTGCGTGACCCTGCCATTTATCGCATCCGACATATTGCTCATCAGCGTACAGGCGACGCTTGGTGCATTTACCCCATGTACGATTTCACCCACTGCATTTGCGATGCGTTGGAAGGGATTTCTCACTCCCTGTGTACGCTGGAGTTTGAAGATCACCGTCCGCTCTACGATTGGGTACTGGACAACATTGAGTTGAATTACCACCCGCCGCAAATTGAATTCTCTCGCCTAGGCCTAGAGTACACGGTGATGAGTAAGCGCCTATTGCACCGCTTAGTGGACGAAAAATTAGTCTCAGGTTGGGACGACCCACGCATGCCAACCATTGCTGGCCTGCGTCGCCGGGGCGTAAGAGCTGCGGCAATCCGTGATTTTTGCGCGCGCATAGGTATCACTAAACAAGACAATACGGTGGAGATGAACCTGTTAGATTTTTGCATTCGCAAAGATCTGGAAAGTAGTGCGCCTCGAGGTATGGGCGTGCTGGAACCGCTGAAGGTTGTGCTGACTAACTTCCATGACGACATCGAACTTGAAGGCCCTTGGCATGCGCAAAATGCAGACTTGGGCTCGCGCAAATTACCGTTTAGTCGCGAGTTGTGGATTGAGCAGTCAGACTTCTCAGAAAACCCACCGGGTAAATGGAAGCGTCTTTCGCCGGGTGAAATGGTGCGGCTGCGCTATGCCTTTATTATTCGCTGCGATGAAGTTGAATACGATGGCGACGGTAATGTTGTGCAACTTAATTGCACTTACTTTCCTGATTCCAAGAGCGGCGAAGATACCTCAGGGTTGAAACCCAAAGGGGTAGTGCACTGGGTGGATGCCAAGCAAAGTGTTGCGGTAGAGGTGCGAGATTACGACCGCCTCTTTAATGTGCCTAGTCCCTCTGCTAAAACCTTTATTGACGACATCAATGAGCAGTCGTTGACGACACTTCATGCCATGGTCGAGCCTGCAATGATGGCATTGGACGAGCAACATTTTCAGTTTGAGCGCCAGGGGTATTTCTGCAAGGACTCTGAGCTGCCAGGCGTATTTAATAAAACAGTGAGTTTGCGCGAAGGCTTCTAAATCTTTCTGTGAACCGCATGGCTCAAATACAAGCCTCAACACGAGCGTGAGCACAAGCTGGAATAGAATGCGTGAACAGATCGCGTAAAACTTATGGTGAGGGTTAGGTGATGCAGCAATCAGTCACAGTCATGGAAGTCAGCCCCAGAGATGGCTTACAAAATGAAGATGTAATTCTTAGCACTGAACAGAAACTCAGTTTGGTAGAGGGCGCTATTGCCGCCGGTTGTCGCCGTATAGAAGCCACCAGTTTTGTGCATCCCACTCGCGTTCCGCAGATGGCCGACGCCGAAGCGCTGTGCGCCATGCTGCCAGATACAGACAATGTTCGTTATACAGGGCTGATTCTTAATGAGCGCGGCTACCGGCGGTTAAGAGACACCAAGACAATTCATGAAGCGGGGCTAGTGATTCCTGCCACCGATACCTTTGGTCTGAAAAATCAGGGCCTAGATGTGGATAGCGCAGTAGCCATGGCGACTGAGGTGATTCGTGATGGCGCGCAAACCAATTTCCCCGTGCAGGTCACCATTGCTGTTGCCTTTGGTTGTCCGTTTGAGGGCGAGGTAGACCTTAAGCAATTGCTCAATACTGCGCAGCGTCTCGCTGATGCGGGGCCGGTGGAATTGGCGCTTGCTGACACCATTGGTGTTGCTGTGCCCACTCAAGTGCGCGAAGCCTTCACTCAGCTCAAAGATAAATTAGGTGAGCTGCCATTGCGCGCCCATTTTCATGACACGCGCAATACCGGCATAGCCAATGCCTATGCCAGCTTGCTAGCTGGGGTGTCTGTGTTGGATGCCAGCATCGGTGGTATTGGCGGCTGTCCTTTTGCGCCTAATGCCAGTGGCAACATTGCGACTGAAGATCTGGTGTATATGCTCAATCGCGGCGGTATTGCCCATGGCGTAGAGCTAGCGAAACTGCTCGATACCGCCTCTTGGTTGCAAGAGGTGTTGGCAAAACTCTTACCGTCAATGATGTTAAAGGCCGGTGTCTTTCCTCCTGAATAAAACAGCGAACTGAAACAGCTAACTAAAACAGTGACCTAAAACAGTGACCTAAGCAAAAATATAAGAGCCTGCGTTTGACGTTGTTGGTTAACGGCCTAAAGGGGTAAAGTTGGCGCTGGTTTATATCGGGTAACCCATGTTAGAGCTAAGACCAAACTGTGAACGTTGCGATGTTGATTTGCCGCCTGCATCAAATCTTGCATACATTTGTTCTTTTGAATGTACTTTTTGCCAAGGTTGCGTGGCTCATTTAGGTAACTGTCCAAACTGCGGGGGTAGTTTAGTCTCTCGCCCAGTTCGCCCCGATGCTCTATTGAATAAATTTCCAGCCTCTACTCAACGCGTGAGAAAAGATCATGAATGACTCTACCCATGGATTTTTTGGCCATCCTGTTGGCCTAAAAACTTTATTTTTGACCGAGATGTGGGAGCGCATGTCTTTTTACGGCATGCGTGCCTTGCTGGTTTTGTACATGACGGGTGTGGTCACCGGCGTAAATGGTGGACTGGGCTGGTCACAAATGGAAGCCCAGGCGATTTACGGTATTTATGTGGGCATGGTCTATTTTATGGTGGTGCCCGGCGGCTGGGTTGCCGACAACCTTATAGGGCATCAGCGCGCTGTACTGTATGGCGCAGTGATCATTGCTTTGGGACATTTAACCTTAGCTGTACCCATTGAGCATTCTTTTTTCCTCGGTCTTGCGCTTGTTGTGCTAGGCACGGGGTTATTGAAAGGCAATATTTCTACCATCGTCGGTAAGCTCTATGTCGCGGGTGATGAGCGCCAAGATTCTGGATTTACCATTTTTTATATGTCGATCAATATTGGCTCCCTTATTGGTTATGGCATTTGCGGTTACCTAGGGGAAAAAGTCGGTTGGCACTGGGGTTTTGGTGCAGCCGGGTTGGGCATGATTTTTGGCGTGGTTCAGTACATTCGCAGCCGTCACTTGCTGGGTGATGCGGGCGCGCAACCTAATCCAATGCCTGAGGAACGGCGCAAGAAGCTGATGGCTGCTACTCAGATTGTCTTTGGCTTAGTTGTGGTTTTGTTTGTTCTGGTTTTAACCGGAGTCATCTCAGTTGCGCCGACGGTGTTCGCTGAGAATTTCGCTTATTTCTTGACCACGCTTGCGGGCGTATACTTCATTTATCTGTATTTCTTCGCTGGACTCAATGTCGCTGAGCGAAAGAACATCACCTTACTGTTTTTGTTATTCGTCGCAGCCGCCGCGTTTTGGTCGGGCTTCGATCAGTCCGGTGGTTCACTCAATATTTTTGCTCGTGACTATACCGACCTCACTTATTTTGACTTCACCATGCCAGTGTCTTGGGTGCAGTTTATCAACCCAATTTATGTAGTAATTTTTGCCCCAGTGTTTGCCGGTATGTGGGCTCAGTTAGCGCGACGAAATTTGGACCCATCGCTGCCTTTGAAGTTTGTCATTGGTTTAGTTTTTATGGGCATTAGCTTTCTCATCATGTTGGTGGCGGTGGACCTAGCACTAGAGTCCGCGCCCATTGGGTTGCAGTGGCTGTTGCTCACATACTTGTTTCAGACTTGGGGCGAGTTAGCGCTCTCACCAATCGGATTATCTGCGTTTGCTCGTTACTCACCGAAGAAATACGTGGGCCAGATGTTTGGTTTATGGTTCTTGGCGTCTGCCATTGGTGGGGTTATGGCTGGGTTGCTAGGGGGCGAAGCATTGGGCGATGGACTCTCCAGCATGTCGCCAGTCTTTAGTTACATGATTAAGTACTACTTCATCATAGCGGCTGTCTTAGTTGTCTTGTCCTACGTTGTAGGTAGAAAACCCAAAGATGCCCAAGCATCTGAATAGACCTCTGGGCTGAATCCGGAAAAGACTCAAACTGAGATCAGTGGTGATCTCAGTTTCGGCTCCAGTAGTGACACCGGTTGTGACTACTCAACTAGTCTATGAGTTGACCCGCTCTTCTATATTTGAGGCGCGAGTTAGGTCGTAAGAGGGCTAAAACTGGCCTAGCGGGTAGTTTTACATGACCGGCGGTAGCGACTAATTTCTCCAAATCTAGTGGAATAACTATTCGTAGTTGAAGGCTCTTTTGCCTCAATAATGGATAAGGATTCCGCCATGCAACCCGTGATTAGAAGAATAAAAAGATCAGACGCCAGTGAAATGCAGGCCGCTGTTTTAGAGTCGGTAGGGCACATTCGCCCATGGCTAGATTGGTGCACACCCAGTTACCGCCTAAGTGATGCAGTGAACTGGACTCAGGACGCTGCATCTAAATGGCAAGAAGGCTCGGATTATCGTTTTGTCATTGAAGAGCCAGAATCGGGGTTGATGCTGGGCTCGGTGGCTATCAGAACTGTCTGCAGAACCAACCGCGTTGGTGACCTTGGGTATTGGTTACGCAAGCGTGCATTGGGCCAAGGATATTGTACAAAGGCGGTAAAACTGGCCATCGAGTACGGTTTTGAGCAGCTTGGTTTTCAGCGCATTGAAATGAGGATTCTGCCAGATAACGCAGCCAGTAACGCCGTTGCCTTTAGACTTGGCGCTTCATTTGACGGTCTTCAAGAAGATAAGATCATTCACAAAGGCGAAGCTAAGATGGCTAATTGCTACTCCTTCGCAGCACCGGTTTCTTGTAGAAATATCTACCAAAAGACTGACATAGCGTTAGTCGATACTAGCGTTCAAAGTGTCAGTGGGTTTTGAGCGCCTTCGCTGCGCGTTGTCATTACCCAGCGCCGATCAGCTAGTTACAACTGTCAGCTCTGAGCAATATTAGATAAAAAGCGTTCTACCCACCTCTTCAGGACGCTACCAACCTCAAGTTCACTTTGTGAGAGTAAACGCTTTGTGTTTACCATGATTTATGCGATACCCGGAATACAGTAGGGCCGCTAACAGCGCCGGAATAATAGTGGCAGGGGAGTCCATAATGCCGAGCCACATAACAACGTTTGCATCCACCTGACCTGGAATAGCTTTGGCTGGAAAACTGATTAAATCTAGCACTATGCCGGCAATCAGGGTGCCAATGGCGCGGTCAGCTTTAGCAAAAAAAGCTCTAGCAGCATAAAGTATTCCCTCTTGGCGTACGCCGAATTTAGCAGCGTTTTCATCGGCTATATCAGCTAACGCTGACATTACGCTGATGTTGAGTACGGAAAGACTGGCGCTGCCCAACGCATGACAAACTAAAATAGACGGAAAAAGTTCGTCACTGCCATTTTCGGGAAATAGACCGAGCATGCGCAGGCACACCGGCAGCGCGTCGAACACACCATAGCCCAATGTGGCTATGACGATGGAGGCGCGTTTGTCGAAGCGTTTGTGGATGTAAAATGTCAGTAGGAAACCTGCGATATAGCCGCTGACACTGCCACTAATAAACCACCGTATTTGATCAGATACCAGTTCCCAGAAATAAAGGTTCATATAGTTATTGAACGAAGCGCGCATGCCTATTGTGACGCTCAAAAGCAATAAGCCCAAGAGCAAATACATATAGTTAGGGTTTTGTAGCGCTTGCTTGAGGTCTGTAAAGAGAGCGGACATGCTGAATGGCTCAGTGGACTCAGCGGGTTGTGAAAGCGTAGGGATTCGGTCTCTGGTGAACCAGGCGCTGATATAAAGGCAGATGACTACGACGACACTGGCGACCAAGCCGAAGTCTTGGTAAGCCTCGAGCTTGAGTAGGCCGTTGGCTTGTTCGGCGGTTGCGTAAAAGAAAAAGGTTAGGCCAAACCAATGAGCGCTGGCGGCGCCTATGTAACCGCCAAAGTTGTTGTAACTCATGATGGTAGAGCGTTCGTGATAGTCCTTAGACATTTCGCCGCCAAAGGCCAGGTGGGGAACAAAGAACAACGTCATGAAAAGATGAAGTAATACTGAGAAGCAAATTAACCAAAGAAACAATTCAGTTGTTTCTAACCCGGCGGGTGGCGAGAAAATCATATAAAAAGACAGAGCTGCCGGTATTGGTGCTGCGAGCATGAACGGGTGCCGCCGGCCCCATTTCTTATTGCGCAGTCGGTCGGACCAAGATCCCACGAGCGGATCTGTTACTGCGTCAACGATCAGTGCGATGGTTGGGCCAAGACCAGCGAGCGTGGCGGGCAAGCCTAAGACCTGGTTGTAGTAGAGCATTACCAAAAAGCTAAATGAGTAGAGGCAAATGTTTTCTGCCGCGGTGCCCAAACCAAATAACGTTTTAGTCCTAATAGGAATTTTTACTGTGTGCATTAGTTCTCTCTCCGCCCATTTTAGTCCAGGTACTAAGACACATCGGTCTCACTACAACAGATTGCGCTCATTGGTGAACGCTTGGTTAAAAAAGGCACAACTGTACCTATCGCACCAGCTCTCGAACTGCCAGTTTTCCAAAAAGGCCCCGTGGCCGCCATAATCAACCCAGTCCAAGGAAATTGAGTCTGGCAGGTTGGCATAATGTTTGGCAGGGATAATTGGGTCGTCCCCCGCTGCCAAAATTTTTGCGTTTACCCCTTCAAGCGCGCCTTTACTCAAATCATAGGCTGCAAAGTAATCATCGGTATTGGTGTACTCCGTATGATACTTAACAAAATAGTCTGTTAGCGAGGTTACGGACGACAAGTTCATCGCATCTTTAAAGTTATAGAGTTGTGGGAAAGCAGCCTGCTTTTTAACCCAAAGATCTCGCCATTTACGCATAAAATATTGTTCATAGATTATGTTGCCACTGATTTTAAGCATTGTTTCTTCAGGGCTCAGTGCTGGGCAGATGGCCAATGTGGCAAGCTCTGGTATTTGCTTGGCAATGCGTAGCGCGAAGTTTCCGCCCATCGAATAGCCAATGAGGCCTGCAGGTGCGCTAGGGAACTCGCTCATTAGAGTTTTGACTAAGGCCACAACCTCGTCAATGAGGGCCGAATGAAAGAGCCCACTGTTCAGATGCGCGGTATCACCATGGTCTCGTAAGTTGATTCGCACCACGTTAAAGCCGCCCTGCCATAGGGTATGGGCGCCTGAGAGCACGTAAGTTGATTCAACATTACCTAACCAGCCTGGGATCATCATGATCAAAGGCGTTTGGTCCGAGGTAATGTTTTGAAAGTTGGTGTGCACAACGAGCTTCACGCCGGCCACATTCATTTCCCGTACCTGGGCTTGTGCTAAAAACTCTGCTTGCCACTTTGGCTTCAGGAGTTTTCGCCCCATGCTGGACAAAATGGTTTGCGCGTGTGGGTTTCTTAACCCCAATGGGGGTCGAAAAGGTTCGTTGAAAAATTCCGGTAGACGCTGGTGCTCTGGCTTATGCTCGCTCATGGTGTGTGACTAACTTCTGTTGTGCTGTGGGTTATTGGTGCGTCTCTAAGGTTGGGTAGGTCTGAGTATATTCGCTCTCCATGAAAACCGTTTTTCTCGAGCACTTTAATTATTGAGTTTGGGCCAGCCAAATGCGCTGCGCCGACCAAGACAAAATAATTCTCATTGGTGTTGAGATAGTCAGCAATTTTTTTGCTCATGCCCACGTTGCGTTGATCTAGTAACTGCTCTGAAAAATCGCGCAAAAGTTTGGAGCTGCCATTTTGCTCTGCTACGAGTTTTGCCATAGCCGTGTCGTCACCCTTTGCCCAAGCTTGCACGAGGCTGCTGGCCACTGTTTCGATTTCATCGAACTGCTTTACGGTATCCATTAACACGGCAATTTGCGTTTCCATGGATTGGGCGAAAAGAAAGCCTAACTGAAGGTCTAAGCTCTCTAACTGTAGTATGTCTTCGGGCGTTTTGCTTTTCGAAAAATGCTCTTCTACACCCAGCTCCGGGTCATAGCCCAGTGCAATAAAACCCATAAGTGACAGTTGGGTATAGACCATTGCAGGCTTATAGGATTGGAGGGCTTGCAGCGGGACGCCGTACAATGCTGCGGTACGTGCCAACCGGCTATAGTCCAGCGCGCTGAGGCTTTCACGCAGATAGCGTTGCTTGGTCAGGCGCGCTGCCGCTTGGGTTTTTGCATATATTTCGCCTGGACTAATCTGATCAGTGTTTACTTCCAAAACCAGTTTATTGCTTAGTTTGAATGCTTGCTCGTACTGCAATGGTAAGGGGTAGAGGCCCTGCTTAAGCAGATGCAGGGAACCGGCAAGGTAAAGTGTGCTGGTATTGGAAGTGAAACGCCAAAGGAACAGTGGGTGGCGCTGGGTATTTGCTTTTAGCTCGCTGGCCTGGGTGATGGGCACGTTATCCATGCGCACCAATTCACAATACCCTTGCGGGTGAACTTCTGTAGTGGCTGTTTTACATTTGTCGTTAGCGGCCAGGGCTGCGGCAGTTCTGTTTGGTTGTGGGCCACTGGTATATTCGATGCTGGGCTGGGCGGTATGAATGGCAATCGATTCGTGACTTTCGGCGAACGCGCTGCCGCAGAGCAGCAAATTGGTCGAGAGTAATGCTAATGCCGGTACTAATGCCTTTATTGATATCAGTGCGAATGCCTTGGGCTTAGTTCTTCTCAGAGCTGTTTCAAACATATTTTGTAAGTCGTTTATTTTGGCTGGATCTGGTCAAATTATGCGTCTTATGTTTCCAAGTCTT
>QXZU01000058.1:54365-95390 GCA_009886205.1 K189A clade bacterium
GTCTTATGTTTCCAAGTCTTGGCCCAGATCTTCCGGAGTTTCGCCAATTGCTGTGACGGCATCCATAATCAAGTTGGCGATAGTCTGCAGTTGCGCGACATCTGCGCCTCGAATCACGAGGTTCGTGCCGTAGCGCTCGTCGCGAAAAAACGGATAACTACCCACATCTGCATCCGGGTGCTGGTCTTGGATTTTGGCCAGGGCATCAGCGATGGAGCTTTCGCCGGTAAATGCGCGAACGGTATGGCTGTGAATAACAGGACCACTTTTTAGCTGGCCCTCAAGGCTTGAAAGCATGCCTTGCATGACCGATGGAATACCCGCCATAACGTGGACATTTTCCATAGCAAAGCCCTGTGGTCCACCAGACGGATTATCTATTAATGTTGCGCCTACTGGCACACGCGCCATCAACAGGCGCGAGGCCATGATGTCATCCGGCGCGGGCCGTTTGCGTATTCGTACCGCAATATCGGGGTGTTCTATGAGTTCTACGCCGAAGGCTTTAGCAATACACACGGCGGTTATGTCATCGTGAGTGGGGCCAATGCCACCGGTAGTAAAGATATAGTCAAACTCATGTCTGACTTCATTTACGGTATCGATGATGGTTTTTTCAATGTCTGGAATAACCCTGCAATGCCTAATTTGAATACCCCATTTGCCTAATGTTTTAGCAATGTGGTTGAGGTTTATATCTTGAGTCCGGCCTGAAAGAATTTCATTGCCGATAATCAGAACACAGGCTGTGACCGCATCTTTCATATCAGTATCGCTTTTTGTTATCTAGTTGTGTTCGTAGTTTAGCAGATGCCTAGGGGTCGCACTTTAGGCATTTGTGCATAAACTGGCATTGGCTATTTTTTGCAAAAAACCGGCTTGCACTATTTATTAGAAATTGTCGGCTTGCTCTATTTATTGGAAAAGGTCGGCTTACGCTTGGCGGCAAAAGCTTTGCGGCCTTCCTTATAGTCTTCGCTGTTGAAACAGGCGTCTACCATGGCGCGCACTTGGTTAACTTCCTCGGCTCGACTGTCTCGTTCCCAAGCATTGACTGCTGCCTTGGCGGCTTTCACCGTAAGCGGCGCATTAGCGGCTATATTGAACGCGTACTCCATGCAGACTTTTTCTACCTCTTCGCGCTCGTGAATAAAGTTAACAATGCCCATTTCTTTGGCTTCAATAGCCGGCATAAAACGTGCCGAAAACATGATGTCTCTTGCATTGCTTGGACCCACTAACCGTGCCAGCTTGGCCAAGCCCTCGTACTCGTAACCCAAGCCGAGCTTTGCAGCAGGTATGCCAAAACGCGAGTCTGGTGTGGCAAATCTGATGTCTGCGGACAATGCTGTAGCCAGCCCGCCGCCAATGCAGTAGCCCTCTATGAGTGCTATGAGCGGCTTTTCGATTTTGCTCAGCCAGTGGGTGGCACGCCCAGCAATCTGCCCATAACTTTCGCGCTGCTCTGAGTTGGCGCGCTTTTCGTCGAACTCGGAAATGTCCGCGCCGGATACAAAGGCCTTGCCGCCTGCGCCGCGCATAATGATCACCCGAACTTCGTCATTGCCAGCAAAATGCTCAAGAATGTCGCCAATGCCCTGCCACATCTCTAGAGATAGAGCGTTGTGCCGCGCCGGATTATTAAAGGTCATCCAGCCAATACCGTCAGCAATGTGGGCTTGCATGCGCTGTGTTGAAAGCTCTAGTGACATATCTATCTCTTTTAGTTTTCTTCTATACTATTCTCATGGGCGAGGCGTTTACGCGGTCCTTGAGAACACCCTGTGAGTCAATGCACAGATGAGTTTGTTCTCCACCTGTGACCTGACTGTAAAAAGTACGTCAGGAATGCTTTCAATAACAATCAAAAGTTGAGAATTATGGATTTTGCTTTAACAGACGAACAAGAGTTGATTCGCGATGCCGTGGCTAGGGTGTGTAAGGATTTTCCTGATGAGTACTGGGCGGAAAAGGACGCAAAGCACGAATTTCCCTGGGATTTTTACAACGCCATGTCTGAAGCAGGGTGGATTGGTGTGGCTATTCCCGAAGCCTACGGGGGTAGCGGGCGAGGTATTACCGAGGCCAGTATTGTGCTGGAAACTGTGGCCGCCAGCGGCGCTGCGATGAATGGCGCAACCCCCTTGCACCTTTCTATGTTTGGCATGGAGCCGGTGGTTAAGTATGGCTCTGAGGAGATGAAACAAACCTATTTGCCTCGGGTTGCCAGTGGCGAAATGCACGTAGCTTTTGGTGTTACCGAACCCGATGCGGGCACTGATACAACCTCTATCACCACATTTGCCCGCCGCGAGGGAGACAATTATATCGTTAGAGGTCGCAAGGTCTGGACCACAAAGGCATTACAATCTGAACGGGTATTGTTACTGGTGCGCACTACGCCGCGAGATGAGGTTGAGCGCAGGACAGATGGTATGACCTTGCTGCTGGCGGAGTTGCAGCGCGACGAGGTGACCATATCGCCCATTGATAAAGTTGGCCGTAATGCAGTGGCGACATGTGAAGTGGTTTATGACGACTTGCCGGTAAAAGTCACAGACAGAGTCGGTGAGGAAGGCAAAGGGTTCAGTTATTTGATTTCAGGGCTGAATGCCGAACGTATTTTGATCGCAGCGGAAGCGCTGGGCATTGGTAAGGCTGCACTAAGACGCGCCGTTAACTATGCTAATGAACGGGTGGTTTTTGGTCGTCCTATTGGTAAGAACCAAGGCGTGGCTTTTCCGTTGGCGGAAGCTAAGATGCGTTTAGACGCAGCGGAATTAATGATTCGCAAAGCCGCTTGGATGCTGGATAACGGTCAGCCCTGTGGCGCAGAAGCAAATATGGCTAAATGGTTAGCAGCTGATGCTTGTTTCCAGGCAGCGGATCAAGCCATGCAAACCCACGGCGGTTTTGGCTATGCCAAGGAATATCATGTTGAGCGTTATTGGCGTGAGGCCCGTTTGATGCGTATAGCACCAATTTCTCAAGAAATGATTCAAAACTACGTTTCCGAACACGTATTAGGGTTGCCCAGATCTTATTAGAAAGGTCTTATTAGAAAGATCTTATTTGAAGGATCTTGTAAAGCCGGTCGTGTTAAAGAGCCTTGCTAGAGACGCGATACAAATCAGCCGCTAGTACTGAGCGCTTGTATGAAGTGCCGCGCCCACTAATCTAGCGCAGGGTAGATGTCCTTGAGATTTAGCATGAGCTTGATTTTACGCCTTGGTAATAACGGCCAACATAGGCGTGTCAGGCGTTACGTCTGCTTACTCAGAGTGTAGAACATTACAGCTTTCTAATACCGCCAGCGCCGCGGTATCGCTGCGCGCTTTATTGATATTCTTCAGCACGCAACTGGCGGCGTCACGATTAACCGGGCTAGCTTGTCCGTGTTGGAAGGCCGAGCCAATGAAAAGAGGCGACACTTCAGTTGAGCCGTGCACGCCGCCAGAAATCATGCATTCCTCAACGTCAAAATCTCCTTCAGCAATGACGTTGGCGCTAGGGTGGCATTTAACGTTTTGTAGTCCGGATAAATCTTCTACCTCTACGTCTATCCAACCCGCAGCGCGGTTGTCTGTGTGGGCTATTGTTACACCTGATTGTGCGTTTTTTGCTGAGTCTGCCGAAACTTGGCCAGCGCCTAAAATTGTCAGTACGAGTAGTAGGTGAGTAATTTTTCGCATATGAATCTCAAATGGTGAAAGTGATCACTGAGTTTAACCGCTAAATTGAGAACGTATGTAAAGAAGTGTTATCAGCCTATCAACGGTAGGTAATTTTCGATGTGTGGATCTCTGTAAATGAGGGTCGATGTGCATTCCGACTGTGGAATTACTTTGCCTACTCATTGCCCAGAATCTCACTAACTTGGTTGCGCAGGGTGGGAATGATTTCTGCCTCCACCCAAGGGTTCTTTTTCAGCCACATAGTATTGCGAGGACTTGGGTGAGGGAGTGGCAGAAACTCTGGTAGATAGTCTTTCCAGCCAGCGACTATTGCCTGCAAGGTCATAGAAGACCTGGGTTTTAGGTGCCAGTCAATGGCATAGCGGCCAATGGCTATGGTGAGCTTTATATTGGGTAGGTGAGAGAGCAACTCGGCTCGCCACATGGCCGCGCACTCGGGTCGCGGTGGCAGATCGCCGCCTTTGCCCCGGCCCGGATAGCAAAATCCCATAGGGACAATGGCGACCAACGCTTCGTTGTAAAAAGTTTCAGTGCTCATGCCGAGCCAGTCCCGCAAGCGTTTGCCGCTAGGGTCATTGAAGGGGATGCCGGTTTCATGCACGGCGGTCCCCGGGGCTTGGCCAACGATAAGGATTTTTGCCTTTGGGTTAGCCTGAAATACTGGTCTGGGTGCAAGGGGCAAATGCTCAGCGCAGTGTACGCAGTTGTGTATGCGCTCTGTGAGGCGAATGAATTTGCTGGGCGCTGTGACGCTCATAGTATTTTTTGCAGGTACATAGATTTAAAGCCCCATGAGATCAGCCCTGTCTAAGGTATTTTGCAACATGCGAATACTCGCGGCGTCGACCATAACCCCATCTACACTAATTGCCCCTAAACCGTCTTTTAGCGCTTGCTCGTAGGCCGCCTTTTGCTTACGAGCGGTAGCCAGTGTTGCACTGTCTGGGGAAAAAGTGTCTTGTGCGATGGCAACTTGGCTGGGGTGAATTGCCCATTTTCCCGTCATCCCCAGCGTGAGTGCGTACTTACTTTCATTGGCTAATGTGGCTAAATCTTTAAAGTCCGCATAGGGCCCATCAATTGGATCCAAGCCAAAGGCCCTGCACGCAATGGTCATTTTATATCTTGGGTAATGCCAAATATCCGGTGGGTAGTCGCCGGTGCTGCCTACAGATTCTAGGTGCATTTGTTGACTGGCAGAGTAGTCGCCCATACCAAAAGTCATGGCCTCTAGCCGATCTGAGCTTGCGGCAATTTCTTCAACATTCATCAGACCTTCAACGTCTTCTATTAGGCACTCAATGCCAATACGCTTGGTTAACCCCAGCTTCAGTTCCAGTTGATCAAGCAATAGATGGAGAAATTTCACGTCTCCAGCGCACTTAGTTTTGGTCAGCATAAGGGTGTCTATGCGCGCACCTGCGCCGGTGACTACTTCAATCACATCGTCATGACACCATTGAGTTTGTACGTCGTTGATGCGCACGCAGAGTACTTTCGCCTGCCAGTCTAGTGTGTTCAGAGCGGTTACAACCTGTCCCCGGGCGGCGGCTTTGGCATTGGGTGCAACGGCATCCTCCAAATCCAATAAGATCTGATCTACCTCAGTTGCTGAGGCTTTAGCCATCATTTTTTCTGAGCTACCCGGCACCGAGAGAACACAGCGACGAGGTCGTTTGGGTTGAAGGTGCATAATGGTCCTTTGTCTTATTTTCCGGTCATACGTTTTACCCTAAACAATGAGTTTACTTGAACTAGGGATTAAACGAGGGATTGTATGAACTGCGTTACCGCAATGTTGAAGCCTTCTGACGCTTCCATATTAACGCCGTGACCTGCGTCAAAACTGACACATTCAAGGTTGGCGATGTGCTCCAGCGCCCACAGTTTATTAGTCTTGAATCGGCGTTCTTTATCCCCCGCGCAGAGCAATACCGGGCGAGGGTTGTGTGGTGCAATGTCTCTAATGCAAGTGTTTGGGTTGGTGGCCAATAGGGTATTTGCGACACCCACGGGCGAAAATTTAGCGGCGTCTTGCATTAGAGCGTCATAGATATGTGTGGGTAGCGTTCTTGCTCGACGCGGGTGGACGGGAATTTTTTCTATCGCCGCAATGCCTCCCAGCCTAATGTTTTCGCTGGATTTTGAGGCAGTATTCTTCCAGTCGAGTATTTGTGCCTCGTCCGCAAGTGCTGAATTAGAGTTGGTGAAAATATGACCGATAACATGGTCTGCATAGTCGTATGCGTATCGGAAGGTGAGTCCCGCGCCTAATGAATAACCACAGACGAACCATTTTTCCACGCCCAAGGCCTTACGTATTATTTCAAATTGAAGGCCGTAGGCGGCAGGACTGTAGTACTGCAGATCCTCCGGCGCTGGCGAGTTGCCGTGGCCCCATAGATCAACTGTTACTGGCTGGCAGACTTGTCCAAGCGCTTGTAGGTTATCTAACCATTGGGCACTAGACGATATGAAGCCATGGAGGAGCATTAGGTACGGGCCCTCGCCGGGGTGAACGGTATAGGCAAGTTGATGTGCCGCTTGGACTTGGTGCGCAGATTGGGTCATTGAATACAGGGCTATGCAGCTGAAAACCTCATGCTACCATGCAAAAAAGCAATGATATTAGACGCTGGGGATAAAGGCGTTAGGGTAAATAGGGGAGAACATATGACTTACGATCTATTGGTTAAAAACGGCACGGTAATTGACGGCTCTGGTAACCCCGGTTACCGCGCTGATGTGGGCGTAGTTGACGGCAAAATTGCCGCCATTGGTCGGCTCAACAGCAAGGCAAAACAAACTGTCGATGCAGAAGGCCACGTTGTTTCACCGGGCTTTGTTGATGGCCACACCCACATGGACGCTCAGGTGTTTTGGGATCCCATTGGTTCTTGCTCGTCCTATCACGGTGTCACCAGTGTGGTCATGGGCAACTGCGGTTTTACCCTAGCTCCGTGTAAGCAAGAAGATGCCGACTTGGTGTTTAAAAATTTAGAGCGGGCGGAGGATCTTTCGCGCGACGCCATGCTGGAAGGCATTGATTGGAGCTGGGAAACCTTTCCGCAGTTTCTAGATGCGATAGACGATCTACCCAAGGGCATCAACTACGCAGGCTATATTGGCCATTCAGCCCTGCGTACTTATGTCATGGGTGAGCGGGCCTTTGTTGACCAAGCCAGCGAAGACGAAGTGCGCAAAATGCAGCACATTGTCAAAGAGGCCATGGGTGCCGGGGCAATTGGCTTTTCTACCTCAAGAACGTTTAATCATTTAACCGCTGATGACTTGCCAGTCGCCAGTCGGGTTGCCCATTGGGATGAAGTTCGAGCCATTGTTAATGCGGTAGGTGAAACTGGTAAAGGTTTGTTTGAGATCGCTGGCGAAGCGCCCGGGCGAGATCCAGAGCGGATTAGAGAGTATCACCAGCGCCTTATGAATTTGGCCGTGGAATCTGGTGTGCCACAAACATGGGGCATGTTCAGTGTCCGCGCCGCGCCTGATCTTTGGCGTCCGTACTTTGATTTGTTGGATGAAACCGCGCGAGCAGGCGGGCGTATGTACGCTCAAGTACACAGTCGCGCTTTGTCTAGTTTGTTGTCTTTTCAGTCTAATACGCCTTTTGATAACTGGGAATATTGGTCAGAGTTTCGGCAGCTACCTTTGGCCGAGCAAGCGGCGAAACTCCGTGATCCAGTCATTAAGGCGAAGTTGATAGAAGTGGCCAGCCGAGAATACACAGGGCCGCGGGTTGTCGGCGCAGAGGCACGACCGCCAGAGTGGGACTTTATCTACCCTATGGACGACATGGTTTACGACAAGCCCTCCATGGCCCAACTTGCTCGGGAGCAGGGCAAGCACCCGGTTGAGTTAATGATTGATATGTCTCTAGAGCGAGATTTCCACATGTTCTTTAGGCAACCCATAGCCAACGAAAATCAGGACCATGTGTTGGAAATGATGAAGCACCCCCGTTCGGTGGTGACATTTTCTGATTCTGGTGCCCACGTATCGCAGATTATGGATTCGTCATTGCAGACGCACTTGCTCAGTTATTGGGTGAGAGAGAAGCAGGCGTTGACGCTGGAAGAGGCGATTAAACAAATCACCTATAACACCGCAACAATGTGGGGGTTACATGACCGCGGTCTGGTGCGTGAAGGTATGGCGGCGGACTTGGTTGTTTTTGACCCAGATACCGTGGGCGCGAGGATGCCTGAAGTGGTCCACGATTTACCTTCCGGTGCCAGACGCTTGAAGCAAACGGCTGACGGCATACTGCACACGGTAGTGAACGGTGAAATTATGTTGACCAACAACGAGCACACTGGCGCTGTACCTGGCCGCTTGCTTAGAAGTTAAATTCGCTCTGAGTGGTTCAGGTCATATTGGACGGGTGGCCACTTGGGTCGGTCGGTGTAATCCGCTTTTCGGCGGATTTGAGCGGATGGCGCTTGATTAGCATGTGGTGCTAAGGCACCATGCGCGCATGCACCCGTAGTTCAACTGGATAGAATACCAGGCTTCGAACCTGGGGGTTGTAGGTTCGAGTCCTACCGGGTGCGCCACTTCAAATAACAAAATCCAATGCAATCAATCTAAGCAAAAGGTGACGTCACCTTTGAAGGCTAGTTGCAGATTTCTTCGCTGACTCAAGCGCTGATTTTATTTAGGACGCTATTTGGCTTTGCCCAGCAAATGCCTTACGTACCTTGCCTGCCAGTACATAAGTCATTAAACCCGCCAAGAGCATACTTGAAGCATAGGCCAGCGGTGTATTGACCATGCTATGTGCTTGCTCGGCTTGAGCCAGAAAGTCCATATCCCATAGGCCGACTAAGTAGTTGGTGAGATAGCCAAAGGCAAAGCCAACACCCACAACGCTCGTGAGGTAGGCAGTAAGCGCGCGGCTGCCCAATTCTTTTTTTACCAACGCTACAGTCGCGATATTAGTAGCGGGGCCAACCAACATAAATACCAGTGCGGCGCCCGGGGAAACGCCCGAAAACAATAGCCCGGCGGCTATGGGAGTGGAGGCGGTAGCGCAGACATACATGGGCACACCGACAAGGGCCATGACGACAAAGGCCAAGAAACCATCGCCCCACTGGACTAAAAATTCATTGGGGACATAGGTTTTAATGAACGCTGCAAAGGCTAAACCGATGAGTAACCACAGCGCTATGTCGCGAATAAGGTCAACAAAAGTGAAGCGCAGGCCTGATTTGAGTTTGTCAGCAAGGCTTTCCTCTGGGGGTTGTGCTTTGCTAGCGCAACAAGAGTCCTCTTCTTCAACGTTTAGTGCGCTGGCTTGGGTTGCATTTGCTGGCGTGTCGTCTTTACCTACCAAGATACCGGCGACTATGGCGCTGGTAATGGCAGCGATGGGCCGGACAATAGCCATAAAAGGCCCCAGCATGGCGTAAGAAATAGAGATGGAATCAACACCGGTCTCTGGTGTGGAAATGAGGAATGACGTGGTCGCCGCTTTCGACGCGCCGCTGCGGCGCAAGCCAACGGCAGCTGGGATGACACCGCAGGAACATAGAGGCAATGGCGCGCCAAACAATGCCGCTTTCACTGTAGACATGAGTCCGGGCTCGCCTAAGTGCTTGGCCATTAATTGGCTAGGCACAAATACTTTCATGATGCCGGCGACAAATAAGCCCAGCATTAGCCAAGGTGCTGATTCAACAAATAGATCAATAAAATTTTCGATCAGTAACATGCGTAATGTCCTAGTTCGTTTGCTCGCTTAAGGCCTCGAGAATGGTGCAGTGGGTGGCGGGTTCATCGCCGCCGCAACATGCGCTGCTGAGTGTTTGCAGAGATTTTTTGATGCGCTTAATTTCGGCCAGTCGTTGGTTGACGATGCTGATTTTGGCGTCAACAAACTGCTTAATGTCATGACAAGACTTTTCGTCTTTAGTGACTTCCAGTTCTAATAGCTGATGAATTTCGTTGAGCGTAAAACCCACCTCTTTGGCACCCATAATAAAGCTGATTCTATGCACGTCTGTCTCGGAGTAGAGACGGTAGCCCGCATCATTGCGCTCCCCGGGCGTAATCAGACCGTGCTTTTCGTAAAACCGCAGGGTGTCTCTTGAGACGCTAGCAAGTGCGGCCAGCTCGCCAATTTTTAACATTGTTTTAGATTCCATGGGTCAACTATAAACCCTGGAGTACAGTCTAAGGTCAATAGCTAAATAAAATTTTCAACGGTGCGCTCAAAGACGCGTACAAACACGCGTACAAAGACGTATTCAAAAACGGACTCACCGAGTGTCAGTGCACTCAATCAACTCAGAAATATGAACACCAAAAATGTACATATAGAAATGCGGATAATAGAACGCCTTTTTTCTGGTTTGACAATCTAATAGCAATAATCCAATGTATTTCAAGAGGTTTGGTGAGGGCTTAACCTCTGCATCGTTTGTAAAAGCACCTGCATGCTAATCGTATGTTAACTATATGGTTACATTTAGGTGTGCTGTAATACGGAACGATTGAATTTTTGGAGAGGATTGAGATTGACGGTGCTCGCTAGAGTGTCCTTCGTTCGCAGTTGTACTTCTCCTTACATTTGAGTTTCTTTTTGCTTTTTTTACGAGCGTTGGAAAATCAATAATAAGGGAGAGATCCATTGAAAAAAATTATTCCTTTGCTGGGTAGTGCTGCGGTACTTCTTGGCGGTTGGCAATTTGCAGTTGCGGAAGATGATGATGCAGCGATAGAAGAGGTCGTTGTGACCGGTTCTTATCTGAAGCGATCTTCTGAAAATTCTCCATCACCACTATCTGTGGTGACATCAGCTGATATTGAGGACTTGGGTGCTCAAGGTATGGCTGAGATCATTAATACAATGCCGTGGCAGTCGGGTAGTGAAACGCGCTCGGCAACATTTAACGGTGCTGCTGGCCTAGGCCAAATGACCGTTAACCTGCGTAACCTGGGGATGTCTTCGACATTGGTCCTGGTCAATGGCAAGCGTAATGTGGCGACTTTCTATGACGGTAACTCCAATGCAGCTGTGAATATTCAAGGACTTGTGCCAACTATAGCGCTTGAGCGTATGGAAATAGTTAAAGATGGCGCATCTGCACTCTATGGCTCGGACGCTATCGCCGGTGTTGTTAACTTCATCACGAAAAAAGATTTTGAAGGTTTCGATGTTCAATATGAATATTCGTCCATAGAAGAAGTCAGTGAAGGGGATACCAACAATGTTCAGGTGTTGTTTGGTGCGCAGGGCGATCGTGGTGGCGTAGTCTTCTCTGCTGGCGCTATGTCTCGGGGCATGGTTACTGTGGGAGATGTTTATTCACGTCATGGTGGGTCTACTGTTTCCAGTACCGGTCAACCCGGCCGCATGTTCCCCACGGATGCCGCCGGCCTCACATGGGCCGCTAACGGATTAAATCCCGGGCAGTCTACTGATGGTAAATTCCCTCGTAATCCACAAGGTACAAGTTACGGTAATGCGGATCCAAGCTGTGAAGCAGCTGATGCATTGGATGATGTTGGTGGTTCAGGCCTCTACGCAAATGGCGTACTCTGTGCCTACGACTTTGGTCCTTTCTTCCCGTTGCAAGGCGATGAAAGTACCCGTCAAATGTTCCTAACCGGTCACTATGACTTGACGGATAATGTTGAGTTATATTTCGAAGCTGGCTCCAACGGATCTGAATTTTTCCGTTATAACTCGTTAAACCCCAATGCTGTTTCCTTGACTATTCCGACCCATCATTTGGGTTTGATCGAAGACGCATCTAACAGAGGTATTGTACCGCAGGAGTTGCGCAATGGTACGCGAATGATTGGGCGTACGGTTTATGATTCAGGCACGAGTGAGCGCCCGTTAGATACTTATTCTCAACTTGATCGATCCATGGATCGCATGCAGCTTGGAGCGAATGTTGCCTTAGATTTCGGCGGTGAAGAGTGGAATCTAGACGTTTCTTACTCACGCTCTGTGTTTAATGAGCAGAGAACTGAACTTCAGGACACCCAGTCGGTGGAAATGGAGTTAGCGATTAACGGCATGGGTGGACCTAACTGTGATCCGTTCAATGGTACTGCAGGCAGCGGCAACTTAGCTTATGCATCATCTGGTGGTGATTTCGGTTCGGGCAACTGTTATTACTTCAACCCTTTTGGTAACTCATTCGTAAATCCGGATGGCACCCGCCAAACTGATCAGACGCTTGTGAACCCTGCTGAACTGTATGAGTATTTGCTTGGTCGGGTAACTTCCGATACGCACTTCGAGCAAGATGTATTTGATGCAGTAATGTCCGGCACTATAGCTAACCTAGATTCAGGTCCAGTTGGTTTGGCTGTTGGTCTGCAGCATCGCATTGACAGGGGGCGCGCGCTATACGACGCAACTATGAATTCAGGTAACTTAGACTTCGTCTACGGTGCCGTAGATTGGGGCGGTGAATTAACCAATACTGCCATATTTGCAGAAGTTGGCTTGCCTCTCGGCGACTCTATTGATGTGAATGCAGCAATACGTTACGAAGAATTTGATGAACTGGGCTTAGACACAACAGATCCAAAGATCACGGTACTGTGGAGAGCCACCGATACACTGACAGCTAGAGCGTCAGCTGGTTCCTCTTATCGCGTAGGTTCTATCCAACAGCTATTTGGTACGGTGACCACCGTTCACAACATGACTGACTATAACGGTGTGTCTGCCTACAAGCCTTCCTTAACGAACGGTAATGATCAACTGAAACCGGAATCTGCTGAAATGTGGAATATTGGTTTTTCATGGGTTCCAGACGGGGCACTTGAAGGCTTCCAGTTCGACGCTGACTATTACAACTATGAGTACGAAGACATCCTTTCTCGACAAAGCTACTTGTCAATTGTCGCAGCTGATAATGCAGCGTTGAATACCGCTATCACTGGTGGTCAGACTGTGACCGAAGCAATTGCCGCAGGCGTTGGTAATCGCTCACAGGTCTTACGTACTGGTGCTGGCGCGATTCTTCGTGTACTGCCCGATTTTGCAAACCAGAATTCGGCAACCGTGAGTGGTTTGGATATGCAAGCTGCTTATTCATTTGATAACTCAATGGGCGCGTGGAAGGTAGGTTTGGCTGCTGCGTGGGCGCAAGAGTACAAGGTCGCGGGTCAGAAAGACGCGGTTGGCCAGTACAATGTGAAGAACCCTGTAACTCCTCGTCGTGCGCTTCCAGAGTGGAAGATCAATGGCACATTGAACTGGAGTAATAACAACCACCGTGCGTTTGCGGTTGTGCGTTACATCGATGGCTACGAGGCTACACTATCTGACGAACCAGCTTCGGGCTTTTGGAATAACACCATCAAGATTTTCCTTGATGATGCCACTGCAGCTAAGTACTACAACCCAAACATTGATAGTTGGGTTGCCGTAGATGCTCAGTACACGTACACGCTACCTGAAGTGTCGTTCTTGAGTTCTAGCTCAGTAACAATTGGGGCGAAAAACTTGTTTGATGAGGAAGCCCCTTGGGTGCCTAACAACACAAGTTATGACCCGGTTACTCACGACTTTAGAGGTCGGGTCTGGTACCTGAGAGTAGGCGCCAGCATGTAATTTGGGATGACCCAAGACTAGAGAAAGGCCTCGATTTTCGGGGCCTTTTTTTGCCTGGGTAGAAAATCAGCCCCGGGCGGACACGCGGAATTTTATGCCATTAGATCCGCAGAATTGTTTTACTCTTTGGCGAGTAAATCCAATTAAGAGAATATTTATGAGATCAATTATTACAGCAGCATTGATGCTTTTTTGCTTTTTCAGTTCTAATAGTTTTGCCCATGACACCGGCAATTGCGCGCAAGTGGAATCAGCCCTCGAACGTCTTGACTGTTACGATGGACAGGCCAAGCTGCTCAGCAGTCTGCCCACTGGCGATGAAGCTGTAAGTAGTAAAGTGGTGTCGCAGCCCAGCGCCCCATCTGCGCCACCTGAGTCTGCGCAACTAGTCAGCAAAAAGCCGTCTTTTCTTTCTCGACCAATAGGCGCCCCCGTCGAATATTCGGCAACCATTGCAGAGATTAAAAAGAGCCAGCAAAAAGTGTTCGTTGTCCTCAGTAACGAGCAAATATGGCGGATTCAAAAGAGCCATTTGACGTCGTTTAAAGTCGGCGATAAGGCGCTCATCAAGCAAGGTATGGTGGGTGGTTTCATTATGCGCATTGAGGGTGGAGGGAGTTATCGCGTTAAACAAATACAGTGACATTAGTTGAATAATTTGGCCGGTGTAGAGGCTTTTATCTGCCGCTGACTGTTACTGCAGAGTGAAAGTGCGCGCCAAATAAATTTGGGCGCTGTGTTTTTCTAGTCTGCTAGACTCCAGCACATTAAGAGGAGAGTGTTATGTCTATAGCGACACCGTTGGCGGGAATTACAGTATTAGATTTTGGTCAGGTTTATAACGGGCCATATTGCGGGTTTTTACTGGCTCAGGCCGGTGCTCGGGTGATTAAGGTTGAATCCCCTAAAGGCGAAACCCTGCGCGGGCGCAGTAGTGAAGGACCTTACAGCTTTCCTTTTACTCTGCTAAACAATGGTAAAGAAAGCATCACGCTGAATATCAAAAGCGTTGAAGGCCAGCGCCTACTCAAAGAACTGGTCCCTCACGTAGATGTGCTGGTGGAAAATTTCTCACCCGGGACTTTGGCAGGGTATGGTCTGGGCAGTGATGTGCTGCGACAAATTAATCCTCGCCTAATTTATGCGGCCAGCACAGGCTATGGCGGCACGGGACCCAATAGTGATTACCTCGGCATGGACATTACCTTGCAGGCGATGACCGGCATTATGAGTGTTACAGGCGAAGAGGGTGGGCCACCTATGAAGGCGGGTGCAGCATTTTGTGACTTTCTTGGTGGCGTGCATTTGTACTCGGGCATTGTCTCGGCGCTTTATCAGCGTGAGCAAAGTGGTGAGGGCGCTGTGTTAGACATATCCATGCAAGACTGCGTATTTCCTACTCTAAACACTCAGTTGGGCAACTTTTTCCAGACGGGCAAGCAAGCGCCGCGTACTGGCAACCGTCATTCAGGTCTGGCGGTGGCACCCTATAATATATACGCAGCAAAGGACGGTTTCGTTGCGATGATTTGCTTGCGCGAAAGTCATTGGCGCAAACTTTGTGACGCGATGGGGCAACCGGAGCTTGCTCAAGATGAACGTTTTGGCAGTAGAGGCGCGCGTGCCACGAATATGGAAGCGCTCGATGAGCTTGTGGAATCTTGGACCCTTACCCTGAGCAAGGCGGAGATTTTTGCCATAGCGCTGGATCACGGCATGATATGCGCGCCTGTCCAAGACCTCGACGATGTAGTTAACGATGTGCATTTGCATGAGCGAGGCACTTTGAGTTGGTCTGATGAGGGCGCTGAAAAGGCGGCATTGTCTTTTCATACGCCGTTAAGATTTCAGGGCCAAACACCGCCAGAACTCACTGGTGTGCCAAACCTAGGCGAAAATACCGTTTCTGTATTAGGGCAGTTTTTGCAGCTGACACCAGAGCAAGTTGAGCAATTGCGCCAAGACGAAGCGCTCTGATTCTTTGGCGTCTGGTGCATTAGGTGGACGTTTAGGCAAAGCAGAGGGTCAAATTTAAAGCGACAGTTTGCGGCGGTAACAACCTAGTAGCGTACCAATTGATTAAGATCCGGGCTTAACCTTTAGCTAAAAATGGCTTAGACATCTGTGAGCTTTTATTGCCGCCAATTGTTGGCATCTTTGCGCATGTGGTACGCTCTCAAACTAATTTCTTGCAAAGTAAAACGCACCATGACTACCCAATTTGATTCCATAGAAGACGCTTTAGCTGCCATCCGCCAAGGGGAAATGGTGGTGGTTGTGGACGACGATGATCGTGAAAATGAAGGCGATCTGATTATGGCCGCAAGTAAAGCCACCGCCAGCGCGGTAGCGTTTATGATTCGCCACACCAGCGGTATTTTGTGTACCCCCATCTTGCAGGACCAAGCGACCCGCTTACACCTTGATCCCATGGTGGGGCGCAATGATGCGCCAATGAGTACCGCCTTCACTGTTTCTATAGATTATAAGCAAGGGCTGACCACGGGCATTTCTGCGGAAGAACGCGCGGCGACCACTCAAGCCTTAACCAACAGCAATGTGGGACCAGATGATTTTGTTCGTCCCGGCCATATTTTTCCTTTGGTAGCTCGTCAGGGTGGTGTGCTGGTTCGCTCAGGACACACTGAAGCGGGTACGGACCTGGCAACGTTGGCAGGACTGCCGCCGGTGGGATTGCTCGCCGAACTTGTTAACGACGACGGCACCGTGCAGCGCATGCCTCAGTTGCTGGAGTTTTCCGCCAAACATAATCTCAAAATCATCACTATTGCTGATCTCATCGCTTACAGACAGCAACGTGAGCAATTGGTTGAGCGTAGCCACGAGTTTTCAGTAAAGACCAATATTGGCGAAGCCCAGGCTTATGCCTACAGAACTAAGTTTGAAGACGCAGAGCACTTAGCTATTGTGTTTGGCGATATCAGCGCCATGGACGCGGTGCCTGTGCGCATTCACAGAGAAAAAGTTGTTGAAGATATTTTTGGTACTCAGGGTGGGGGGCATTCGACCAATATTTTGAATTCAGCGTTGAACCGAATTGAGGCTCTGGAAGGGGGCGTTCTGATTTATCTGCGTACTGGCTTTGTCGGTGTACCGCACGAGAACTTTGCCTCTCAGAGCAAAGAGGAAGAGCGGCGTAGCGAATGGCTTGAGGTGGGTGTTGGGGCGCAGATATTGCGTGATCTAAATGTCAGCAAAATTCGCCTAATCACCGGTAGAGATGTGGATTATGTGGGTGTTGAAGGATTTGGTTTAACTCTTGAATCTACTGAGATGCTATAGCACGTAAGCCCATTATTTGGCTCGCCACAGGCCTCTGTGGCCGCAGCTTAGCTAGCGCCGATACTGAAAAATAGCGCGTTTGTTCTCAGCGCCCACATAAACTACGCGTATATCTTCGGTGTGCGATTTGCATACTGAACAACGAAGCTTCGAGCGTATTTGTTTAACCTTTGTTTGCCCGCCAAGTTTTTTGATCAAAGCATTGATGTCTAGTTGAGTGTTGCGTTGACAGTCCTCACATATAGCGTGCAGGTGAAAGCTGTCGATGAGATCGCTGAGGGTCTGCATGTCTTTAGCCTTTTTTAAAGTGGGTGAAAAGGCTATTTACTGTACAAATATACAGCACTCATTAGCAAGCGAATTTTAACTTTTTGTAAACTTTAAGTGATCAATGTGTTGTCTCGCTAACCACTACTGCGTTGCTACAGCGCTTGATTGATGGCGTGAGTTGAGTCGTCTCGCTCATGGAGAATATTGCTGATTGTTGCCGCCATCGCGGTATCATGAGCGCATCGCCACTCACTCAAGTTAACGCTATGCAGCCTCAGTCCCCCGCTCGGAACGAAATCCAAAATACTATCGCTATTACCTTAGGCGACCCTGCGGGTATTGGCCCTGAAGTGGTTGTTAAAACACTGCTTTTGCACCCCCAGCCAGTTCACCCTTGGTTGCTTATTGGTAATTTGTGGTCGCTAGAAATGGCCGCGTCAATGCTTGGTGTGACATTGCCCACCCTTCACATGATCAGCGACCTTGCAGATATGCGGGGTGGTTTGAATATGCTGGATTTAGGTCAGGCGTGTCCTCAAGACTTTGTCCTAGGGCAGGTTCAAGCGGCCTGTGGTGAGGCCGCTGTGGCGGCAGTGGAATATGCGGCTAAGGCCTGCATTGCAGGGCAAGTAGCCGCAATGGTCACTGCGCCCATTAACAAGGAAGCCATTCACGCCGCGGGCTATGTAAATGATATTGGGCATCAGGAAATTTTGGCCCGGCTGTCAGGGGTGGAACGTACTGCGACCATGCTCATGACCCCTGGGCTGAAGGTCGTACATCTCTCTACCCATAAATCTCTGATTCAAGCCGCACAGTACGTCACTCAAGAGACGGTCTTTGCCAAGTTAGATTTGATTTATGAGACCTTAACGGCTTGGGGTTTGCCACAGCCGCGCATCGCGGTGGCGGCATTGAACCCTCATGGCGGCGAAGGGGGCCTATTGGGCCGAGAAGAGATTGATGCCATTGCCCCTGCCGTGGTGCAGGCTCAGAGCAAGGGCTTCAACGTCACCGGGCCATTACCCGCAGATTCAATATTTAATCGTGCCATTGAGGGCGAATTTGATGTGGTGCTGGCGCTGTATCACGACCAAGGTCACATAGCGATTAAGGTACATAACTTTCACGAGTCCACTACCGCGACACTGGGCATACCCTTTGTCCGCACCTCGGTAGACCACGGCACGGCGTTTGATATTGCGGGCCAGGGCATAGCAGACGCCACGGGTTTAGTAGCGGCCATTACAGCGGCCCAAGCCATTGTCAGCAAAAATCTAGCCTCATTATAAGAGCGCTGCTCTACCAATAGCGGATCTGGCCAGCGCCAGGCCTCAAGGGTGATGGTTAGCGTTGAATAAACGCGTTTTTTTACGCAATTATTTTCACAAATATCTTCACATTAGAGGTGGTTTATTTTGCTGGGTAGAGATGCCTATGGCACACTTCATCTATTAATAAATGCATTACTAATGAGAGGGGAAGTGCCATGAAAGCTGCAGTTTTTCGTGAAGTGAACAAACCTATGGAAATCGAAGAGATTTCTGTTTCTAAGCCTGGTCCAAGAGAAGTGCTTATTCGCACAAAGGCCGCCGGCATTTGTCATAGTGATTTGCACTTTTGGAACGGCAGTTATCCGGGCCAGGTGCCAATGGTACTGGGTCACGAGAGTGCCGGTGTGGTCGAGCAAGTGGGTAGTGATGTTCATTACGTTAAGCCCGGCGATCATGTCATTACTTGTCTTTCTGTATTCTGTGGCCATTGTGAGCAGTGCTTAACCGGGCATATGTCTTTGTGCAACGAGCCAGAAACTAATAGAACAAAAGAAGAAGCGCCGCGCCTGAGTCATAACGATCAACCGTTAACTCAGTTTGCTCAGCTCGGTTCTTTTGCTGAGATGATGCTGGTGCACGAACACGCCTTGGTTAAAGTGCGTGAAGATATGCCAATGGACCGCGCTGCTTTAATCGGCTGTGGTGTAACCACTGGTATTGGCGCAGTTATTCATACCGCTAAAGTAGAGCCAGGTTCAACCGTTGCAGTGATTGGTTGTGGCGGTATTGGTTTATCCGCGATTAATGGCGCAGCATTAGCTGGCGCAGCAAGAATTATTGCAGTAGACATGGTGCCTTCTAAGTTGGAGCTGGCGCGTAAATTTGGTGCTACCGATGTTGTAGATGCCAGCGACGGCGAAGCGGTAGGCAAAGTCATTGAGATGACCGGTGGCGGTGTGCACTATTCTTTTGAAGCCATTGGCCTTAAAGCGACTGCAGAACAAGCGTTCCAGATGTTGCGTGCCGGTGGTACAGCCACAGTGATTGGTATGATTCCTCCGGGTCAGATGGTTTCTCTACACGGCGTAGACTTCTTGTCTGAGAAAAAGATCCAAGGCTCGTTCATGGGGTCGAATCGTTTTCGCGTTGATATGCCAAGATTTATCGACTTCTACCTGCAAGGCAAATTGCACTTAGATGATCTTATTTCAAACCGCATTGCGTTGACCGACATCAATGAAGGTATGGAAGCACTTAAGACCGGTGAAATTGCGCGTAGCGTAATTATGTTCGACTAGGTAGTAGGCGTCGCCGAGAAATCTAACCGAGCATTCAAAGAAACAGTTCGTTAAGGAGAAGTTATGCGCTGGCTTTCATTTGTTCGTAATGGCCGCAGTACTTATGGTTATGTAGTTGTCGACGAAGCAGGCGCTGAAGGCGTTGTTGATGTTGGCGCAAAAGCTGAGTATCCAACGCTTCGCCAAGCTATTGCAGCTCAGGCGCTAGAGACTTTGCCAGCCTCCTGTGGTGACCAGGCCGACCTACCTTTGGAAGGTCTAGAATACGCGCCCACCATAACTGATCCTGCGAAAATTCTTTGTGTAGGGTTAAATTATAAAGAGCATCAGGAAGAAACTGGTCGCGGTGGTGAAGGTTTTCCTACCGTCTTTGTACGTTTTGCAGCGGCCCAAATGGGCCACTTGCAGCCTATGGTTAGACCCATCGAATCCGCCACCTTAGATTTTGAGGGCGAGATTGCCATGGTTATTGGTAAGGGCGGCCGTCGCATCAGCCGTTCAAATGCTCTGTCCCACGTGGTCGGCTTTGGTATTTATAACGATGGCAGCGTGCGCGAGTATCAACGTCAAACCAGTCAATTTACCCCTGGCAAAAACTTTTCTAACACCGGTGGTTTTGGCCCTTGGATGATGACCATGGACGAGATTGGTGATTTGTCGCAAATGGAAATTACCACTCGCCTGAATGGTGAAGTAATGCAGCACGCCCAAGCCAACATGTTGGTGCATGGGTTTGCTGAACTCATAGAATACTGTTCTACCTTTATTGACCTGGAACCAGGTGATGTCATTGTTACGGGCACGCCCGGAGGCGTTGGCGCTGCGCGCAAGCCGCCAGTGTTTATGGACGACGGCGACCAAATTGAGGTTGAAGTAAAACCCATTGGTATTTTGCGCAACCCAGTAGTGGGTGAAAATTAGTAACAATGTCTATGGGTGAGCATAACCGGTGAAGTTTGGTATAGGTCAAAGCGTTCCTCGCTCTGAGGACCCACGTTTGATTACAGGTCAGGGTGAATACACCGATGACATCAATAGGCCCAATCAACTTTACTTGCGCGTTTTAAGATCACCCTACGCCCATGGGCATATTACTGAGTTAGATATTGCCGACGCCCTGACCAGCCCCGGCGTCAAAGCGGTCTATTTAGCGAAAGACATCTCCCATCTTGGTAACTTACCTTGTAGAGCGGTGCTCAAAGACGCTCAGGGTAATGACGCCTTTATTCCCGACCGCCCCATTCTTGCCCAAGACAAAGTGTTATTTGTGGGCCATGCCATTGCGGCCGTTATTGCGGATTCGCCAGAGCATGCTGAAAATGCGGTGGAAGCCATTCTGTTCAGTGTGGACGATCTGCCTGCCTGCGCGGACCCTAGTCGTGCCTTGGACCCAGATACCCAGCCGTTACATGACGCGCAGAACTCAAATCTTTGTGTGCATTTTGAAAAAGGTGAGCGTCAGCGAGTAGATGAAGCACTAGCAGCCAGTGCGCATAAGGTCGTTGTAGATTTGGTCAATAACCGTGTGGCACCCAGTCCCTTAGAGCCGCGAGCGTGTTTGGCAGAGCCCACAGAAGAGGGCTTCACCTTATATAACCCAAGCCAAGGTGCGGTTGCTCAGAAGATGATTCTGACTAAGATTTTTTCCTTTGATAAGCAACAGCTTAGACTGATTTCGCCAGATACCGGCGGCGGTTTTGGTATTCGCGGAGAAATTCATCCAGAAACTTGTTTAGTACTTTACGCAGCTCAGCAACTGTCTGTGCCGGTAAAATACACTGGCGACAGATCAGAAATGTTTCTCAGTGATTCTCATGGCCGCGACAATTTGACCCAGGCTACCGCCGGGTTCGACGCTCAAGGCCATTTGACCGCACTGCGCGTGGAGACCACCGCAAACTTAGGCGCTTTTTGCTCTGCGGCGGGCCCCTTTGTACCCACCATGGCCGGTGGGCGTATTGTTGGCACGGTCTACCGCATTCCTCATGTCCATCACTCGGTCCGCTGTGTTTACACCAATACAATGCCTGTTGCTGCATATCGCGGTGCCGGTCGTCCGGAAGCCTGTTATGTCATGGAGCGACTGTTGGAAGCCGCTGCAAAACAGCTAAATATGGACTCCATAGCGCTGCGCAAACTCAACTTTATCAGCGCCGCTGAGATGCCCTATACCATGCCGTCAGGGGTGACCCTGAGTAGTGGCGAGTTTGCCCAGACTTTAGATTTAGCGCTGCTTAATGCAGATTGGCACAACTTTGAAGCACGTCAACAAGCAAGTCAGGCCCGTGGTCTGATGCGTGGGCGTGGTCTGGGGTTTTATGTGGAATCCAGTGGTGGTGGGCCAGAAGAAGAAGCCCGCATCACCATTCATGATGACGGTGCTATTGATGTTGTGGTGGGTACTTTCTCCCACGGCCAAGGGCACCGCACAACTTACGCGCAAATCCTCAGTGAAACTTTAGATGTAGATTTTGACAGCATTAACATCATTCAAGGTGATACCGATGCGGTGCATTTTGGTGGCGGTACCGGTGGTTCGCGATCTTCACAAATGGGTGGCATTGCCGTGCAGCGCGCTGCCTCAGGTGTGCTTGAAGATGCCAAGGTCATAGCCGCAGAAATGCTGCAAGCCCCGTTGCCCACAGTTTCCTATGCCCAAGGTATATTCAGTGCGTCTACCACAGACTCCCAAGTAAGCCTGCCCCAAGTAGCCAGGGCGGCCAAAGAAGCCCAATTCGGCGGCGCGGGTTTAACCAAACTACTCCGTTACAATCGTGGAGAAGGCTTTACCTTTCCCAACGGTTGTCATATCACGGAAGTGGAAGTGGACGCCGAAACCGGTGTGGTTAACGTTGTTGCTTATACCGCAGTGGATGATTGCGGGCGGGTTATTAATCCGCTGCTAGCAACCGGTCAGGTACATGGCGGTGTGGTTCAAGGCATTGGCCAAGCACTGTTTGAGAACGTTGTATATGACGACGATGGTCAACTGCTGAGTGGTAGCTTGATGGACTATGCCATGCCCAGAGCTTCTCAGGTAGGGGATATCCAGGTTAGCTTTAACGAAGTGTTAGATCCGAATAACGAGTTGGGTGTTAAAGGTATTGGCGAAGGGGGTGCATGCGCTGCACCGTCAGCGGTGGTTAACGCGGTACTAGATGCTCTAGCACCACTGGGCGTTGAATCTTTAGACATGCCGCTGACACCGGAGCGTGTTTGGCGAAGTATGCGAGGCTAAGACTTTTAGCCTTTAGCCTTTAGCCTTTAGCCTTTAGCCTTTAGCCTTTAGCCTTTAGCCCTTAGCCCTTAGCCCTTAGCCCTTAATCCTTAGCCCTTAATCCTTGGACCTTAGGCTTCTTCTGTAACTTTATAGCCCATTCGAAATCCCCATTCTTCTAGCGCATAGCGCCTACCTAGTGCTGACTAAATAATGCCCTTGTCCTAGATCTATTTTTTAAATCTCCTTTTACACATTTTTAAAAAAGCGCTCTATTGTAAACCTCCATTTTGTCAATGATTTCGCTGGTTTCGCACTGTGTGGATATAAGTTTTTCATCAGTTCTGAGTAAGGTTTCCGGCCTGGCTACATGTCATGTTGGTGCTGCTGTCGGCAAGGGGCCGCAGCTACAAACCGACCTAATTGAAGATCTTTTTTTTGAGGAATATGACATGGAAAACCAAATTAAATTGGCAGATCAGTATGCGGCCCATTTTTGGCAAGCCTTTGGCGCGAGAGCCGCGATGGATATGGATGAAGAGTGTGTTGAAGTGGCGCGCGAGAGAGGTTATTACGGACATGTAGAAGGCAACGCGGTGAACTTTGATGAGCACTCCTATCTCTTGGAAGAAACCTTGCGTTGTGCGCGTAGAGCTGGACACCTCGCGGCAAATTTCGCCAGAGAAGACGGCAGGTCTATAATTTCGGTTGAAGACTTTACCGAAGCTTGTGTTCAGACTGAAGCTCGAGTGGCGAAAGTGCGCACTCGACTAATGAGCTCCGCTGGACGTCTTCGTGTGATGGGCGGAATTTGCTCAGGCGCCGGTGCATACTAATTCTACAGTCTATCATGGCTTAGAGCCTTATCCCTTGCTCTCAGTGCGGCCTTAGTTGCTCTGGGTGCTTGAGATAAGGTTTTGTCGAGTCCGCTAGCAGTGTCCCACTGTCCTGCAAGAGTCTTAGGTATCCCGAAGTAAGATACTGCCTTTGATTTTCAGTACGACCGTAGTTGCGCTCGATGCTTGCTATGAGGTTTTCTAGATTTAGCGTTGGTAACAGTTTTCTGGCTTGAAGTAGATCTTCCTTTGCACCATCTAAATTGCCTAGTTGAGCTGATATGTTGCATCGTAATAGCCACGCAAAGTAATCGCCGGGAAAGTATGCGATAGCGAGATCGACATATTCTCTCGCACGCTCAAGTTGACCGCTTTGGAGCGCCGGAACAACTATTTTTCCATGATTAAATATCTGTCCGGAAGGCGTACTGGCTAACACTTGTAAGTATAGTTCGATGGCCTCTTCCGGTTGTCCAGCGAAACTAAGCGACATTGCAAGCGCGTCTTTGGCTTGGGCAGAAGGAGCAGCCGACAAGGTTTGGCGACATAGTTCGATACCTAGAGCGTGTTTACCCATTCGACTATTTATCAAGCCACAAGAACTTGTTACGTAAGGTGAGTTAGGGTCAATATCAATCGCCCGTGCCGCGCACTCGATCGCCAGATTGACATTTTGCTTAGCACTCTCGGCCACACCATTGATCACCTCCCATGACAACAGTTTGCCCAGCGCCGCATGACCTACTGCAATAGATGGTGCCTTAGCTACTGCGTATTTGAGGAATTCTCGCCTCAAATTAATTTGCTCCGTGGACATGGAAACGAAGCGGTCGCCAAAGTTTATAAGGTCCCAGTAGTTCAAGTGACTAGGGTCTGTTACCGCTTCTATTTGTTTTCCGCGATGAAGTAGCGATTGTTTGGTAATACTTTCAGCGACTAGTTCTGCCACGCTTGGGGATAGAGGTTCACGAGATTGCCTTGTTTCGTGGTGAGCGCCTGTATAAATAACCTCATCGTTTTCTTTACTCAGTATTTGCCATTGCAACTCTATTGTCTGTTCGTTTTTGCTGAGGCTGATTTCTACGTGGAAGTCGCCTTTAGTTTTGGTGCTGGAACGATGTATCGAAAATATTGGGCAGCGCCAGCTAATATGACGTTCAATCATGGTGATAGATTCATCGAGCCCGGGATGATTATTTTTCCCCTTAGAGATAATGGTTAAACTTGTTCGGCGTATTTGTGCTTTAGGTGAAAGTTGCGGAACTTCATCTTTGTGAATATTTGCCTTAAGCATAAGCCGATAGCCCACTCGCGGAATTGACTCAATATACTTGTGGGGCTTAACGCGGTCATTCAGAGCCCGTCTTAATAGGGCAATTACTCTGTAAATGGCGCCATCGCTAACGATTACACCAGGCCAGGCTGAGGCCATTAGTTCATCTTGGCTAACAACGTTGGGTGCTTTGGCTGCAAGTATTTGTAGAACAGTCATCACTTTCAGTTCTAACTTTACGACGACATCCTTAGATTTTATGGTTAAGGATTTTGGGTCGCACTGCCACTCTCCAAATTCAAACGCGTTCATGTCGTCCTCTTAAAAAATATTCCTTAAAGGGTAATCCAACGCTGATCTCACGTCATAAAAAAATCAGAAAAACCACAGAATTTCCTCGCTTTTTTGGTGGCACTCTACGATGAGTGGAGTAGTAAGTCTGACGGCTTTGTTGTAATTGATGCATATCAAAAGTTTATATTGAAAGCTTACGTCTTACTGATGCTGTAATTTTAGATCACTTTTAGTGGTTAAGCGGGGTGGTATGAAAAGCAAGATGGCTAAAAGCAGTAGTAAAAAGGCTGCTTCGGATAAGAAATTTTTATCGGGATCTAATTCTGATGTGTCCACGTTACTGAGAGATGATACTACGTCACCGGAAAACTCTGTCGCTTTAAACTACGAGCATGAGACCTCGGAGACGAGTGACGGATATTTAGGCTCCTTAGTGCCAGATGTTTTAGATTTCCGTGACCGAATATATAACCCTTCATTGAGGGCATTGCCGCCACAAATCCATCCGCCGCTTTATCTCAATATTCTTGATCAAAAAACTGAAGGCGCGTGTGCGGGCTTTGCATTGGCTGCTGTACTCAATTTGTTGGCGCGCAAACAAGGCCGCGAGGATGTGGTCAGTGCTCGTATGCTTTATGAGATGGCGAAAAAATTTGACGACTGGCCCGGCGAAGATTATGTCGGCGCAAGTTGTAGAGGCGCAATCAAAGGTCTGTTTAACATGGGTGTTTGTTCAAATGCTGATTGGCCGTTCACCGCGAATAAGCCTGGCCAATTAACAGCTTATCGTGCCGAGGAAGCGCGCCGAGTAACCATTGGCGCGTATTACAGGGTGAGTTTGTCCATAGCCGACTTCCATGCGGCGTTGAATGAAACGGGCGCCATTTATGTATCTGCCATGATCCATAAGGGTTGGGCAATGAATCAGATTACTAAAGGAAAAATAAACTGGCGCAACACTTACTCGCCTACCGGTGGGCACGCATTTGCCATTGTGGGTTACGATGCAACCGGATTCTATGTGCAAAATTCTCGTGGCGAAGATTGGGGTAATAAAGGTGTGGCCCATTGGTCCTATGAGGATTGGCAGGACAACATTAGAGATGCGTGGGTTTTTCAGTTGGCTTTACCCACACCGCAAGTTTTCCCCGGCTTTGCGCGAGAAGCCATTTCTGTTGGAGTGTCCGTTCAGCGTGCGCCACGTCGTAATGAAATTATGGGTCACTTTGTTCATTTAGATGATGGCAACTTTTACAACAGTGGGCGCTATTTCAGCAGCCTTGAAGATGTCGCAGAAACTGCAAAACGAGTCGCTAACAGCAGCAGTTACGATCACATATTATTTTATGCTCACGACAGTTTTAGTAGTCCAAAAGCTTGTGCGCAAAAAATTGCCGCCATGCAACCTGTCTTCAAAGCCAACCGTATTTACGCCTACCACTTTATGTATAGCTCTGGGTTTGTTGACGATGTGAAAAGCCTTTTGGCAGATCGGAGTGAAGCGTCCGAGGCGCGCTTGGGTTCGGGGCATGAGCTTTCAGACCGCTTGGTTGAAACTTTATTGGGTCGTAGTGGAAGAGCGTTGTGGAGAGAAATGAAATACGGTGCGGAGTCTGGCTTCACGCCGAAGGGAGATGGGGCGAAGGTCGCCAACACATTCCTGCAATATCTGTCGGAATCTTCACAGGGGCTGAGGGCTAAGAAAATTCACCTTGCTGGGCACAGTGCGGGCAGTTTGCTTTTGGGCCACCTGCTAAATTCGTTGGTTGAGCATAACGCCAAACCGCAAATAGCCACGGTGTCGCTGATGGCGCCTACTTTAACCCTAGACACTTACGCCGCGATGTATCGCCCAAAGATGTCCAATATTGATGACATGACGGTATATAACCTAAGCGACCAGCTTGAGCTAGAAGACAATGTTGCGGGTATTTACGGTAAATCGATTTTGCATTTGATCTCTAGAGTTTTGGAGGAGGGGTGCAGTGACGGCACTGTTGCGCCACTTCTAGGCTTGAGTCGAGATGTGGAAGAGGAGAATATTGAAAACATAGATGATGTAGATTTTGTCATTAGCCAAGGCGATGCGCAGCGTAATAAAAACTCTACTAGTCGCCGCCACGGTGATTTTGAGCGAGATCCCGCCACTATGAACCATATTCTGCGGCGTATTTTAGGACAGCGTCCAACAATCCGGTTCAGGACCGATCATTTTGGTAGTTTCAGTGACTAGTCGCTAAGGTCCTTGCTGGGCTTTGTCGCGGCTTTAAGGCTCCCTTAATGCTTGTTTTGGGCGTGCAAAGCGCCCCTCTTTAAACATTGCTTGAAGCCAAGCCCTTAACCAAGCCCTTAACCAAGCGCTTAACCTTGTTTTAACCCTACCCGCAATTTAAGTCCAGGGGCTGTATCTAAACAGTTCGGTACTGCGCCTGCTTGACAGGCTGAGCTTGTCGCCTAATAGTTCTAGCTCTTGATCCGGGAGGGCTTGGAAGGTTTAACATCTTATGGCCCCTCCGATTTTTATCGATTTAGGAGTCTCTATGTCCAGCAATACGTCAGATTTTACCGGTGCAGATCTAATCGCCGACGCCTTAGCGCAACTTGAGGTGGAACACGTCTTTGCTATCGTCAGTATTCACAACATGCCCATACTGGACGCCATAAACCGCCTTGGTAAAAGCCAAATTATCGACGTGCGCCACGAGCAGGCTGGAACCCACGCGGCAGATGGTTATGCCCGCGCTAGCGGTAAGCTCGGCGTGATGATTGCCTCCACTGGTCCCGGCACATCAAATACCGTTACCGGTCTTTATGAAGCCCAGTACGGGTCCTCCAGAGTGTTGGTCATTACTGGTCAGGCAGAAACGGCATTTTATGGGCGTGGCCTTAGCTACGTTCATGAGGCTGAAAATCAAGTACCCATGCTGGCATCCGTATGCCGAAGAGTGGAAAGCCCTCGTCACGTAAATCAATTAGGCAGCGCCTTTAGTGCAGTACTAAACGATATGTTCACCGGCAGAGGGGCGCCAGGGGCCATTGAAATACCCATAGATATTCAGTATGCCGACGCTCAGCGCTTAGAAGTTTCTCTGCCAAGTAATGCGGCTTTTACGCCAGACGAGGATCGAATAAGTAAAGTTGTTAGTGCGCTCGGTGAATCTTCTAAGCGAATTATCGTAGCTGGCGGCGGTGTAATTGCCGCAAATGCCCATAAAGAGCTTTTGGCTTTGGCCGAACTACTGGACGCTCCGGTTTTGACCACAGTAGATGGACGCGGCGTTATTCCCGAAGATCATCCGTTGTGCATGGGTAATTATTACAATTCAGCGGGCATTTATAATGCCATTCAAGGCGCGGATCTAACCTTGGCTATTGGCACTAAGTTCGCGGTAGGCGTAGATGGTCAATTCGCCAGCCAAACCCCACCAGGAAAATTGGTACACATTGATATCGATGGCAACATGATCGGTCGCACGCACACAGCACATATTGGCGTCATCGCTGATGCCAAAATGGCGCTGCAAGGCATCAATGCTGAGCGTCAGGAAATACTCCCTAACGACGGTCAGTTCAATGCCAAGCTTTGGGAGTCAAGAGACGGAGTGCGCAAGGCTATGCGTGCTCGCTTGGGTGATGATTGGCCGCTAGTGATGGATTGCATTCGTGAGAAATTACCAAGAGACAGCGTGTTTGTCCGTGACCAAACAATTTCCGCCTACAATTGGGGCAACCAGCAGTTTCCGATCCTTGAGCCACGCACCTCGATAAACCCCACCTCAGGGGCAATTGGTCCCGGCTTTCCCATGAGCGTGGGCGCGGCCATAGCGAGCAAGCGCAAAACTATGGTCATTCATGGGGACGGTGGCTTTATGTTTCATGCCACTGAACTGGCCACCTGCGCCCAGTATCAGGTGCCGCTGATTATTTGCGTGTTTAATGATTCGGGGTATGGGATTTTGCGCTGGTTGCAGCAGAATCGTTTTGGTCGGGTAAATGAAACAGACCTAGGCAAAGTGGCTTTTGCTCAGATGGCCCAAAGTATGGGTGTACCGAGCCAGCGCGTAGCCAGTGTCGAGGCTTTCGCACAGGCAATGGATTTAGCCATGGAGACAAAGGGTCCATACCTTATTGATGTAGATATGGAGCACTTTGCCCCCATGGAAATATCGCTGATGCCAAAGCAAAAGGTTGAAGTCGATATACGTGATTAGGGATCTAGCCCGGCTGGCTGCTCAACTTTGCAGTAGCCGGGCCTTATGCCGTTGCCTGTATTAGTTGGCGGCCAGCGCGTTGTTGTAGCGCACTAAGTACACTGCGCCTGCTGTGTCGTCCGAGACCAGCAGGTGACCTTCCTTAGTTTGCAGCACATCATTGGGTCTACCCCAGGCCTCCTCACCTTCTAACCAGCCGTGGATAAAGGGTTCGTAAATCGGCTTGCCCGCGGCATCCATAGTCATCACCGTTAACTGATAGCCCACCTTGGAACTTCTATTCCACGAACCACGTTCAGCGACAAAGAGCGCATTTTTGTACTGGGCTGGGAACTGTGCACCCGTATAAAAGGTCATGCCAATAGGCGCTGAGTGCGCTTGAATGCGCACGGCAGCAGGCTTGAAATCGTACTTCGCGGCATCCGCATGGTCGCCGAACTTCGGGTCCTTGATTATGCCCGGGGCCTCACTTGCGTTGTTTGAGTGAACGAAAGGGTAGCCAAAGTGCAGTGCCTTGGTATTTTTTGCTGGAATGACATTCAGCTCATCTGCCGGAATATCGTCGCCCAAAATATCCCGCCCGTTATTGCTCACCCACAAGTCCTTGCTCTCAGGGTGCCATGCAAAACCCACAACGTTGCGCAGACCCTCGGCGATAATCTCGGTAGCACCGGTTGTTGGGTCCATGCGCAGCATCGTGGCAAAGCGTTTATCTTCAGAAAGGCAAATATTGCACGGCGCACCAACGGGTACGTAAAGCATGCCGTCTTCGCCAAACTTAATGTACTTCCAGCCGTGGTGGGCTTTTTTCGGCAAAGTATCCGTCACCACGTCAAACTCAGGATTGGCCTTCAAGTGGTCTTCGATGTCGTTCACACGAAGTACTCTGGACACCGCAGCAATGTATAAATCACCATTTGCGAGCGCCAGACCACTGGGTTCATTGAGGTCACTAAATAGGGTGATCACTTTTGGGTTCGCAGCGGTTAACGCGTTGGGTATGGCGTAGACATTGCCAGACTTGCGCGAGCCAACAATAAGCGTGCCGTTTTCGGTCAGGGCAAGTTGGCGCGCTTTGGGCACTGAAAAGGGTAATTTGGTGATACTGAAACCGGTAGGGGTCGTCAGCCTAGGGTCTGCGTGGGCGGAAACTAAAAATCCGCCGAGTCCAATGATAAATGCCAGATTTTTAGCAATGCTCAGAAATTTCGACCCACTATTTAGCTTCGTTCTAGCGGCTGTTGTGACGGACTGTTGTTTCATTTTTCTCAGGTTCTTTTGTTAGCTTTTACGTAAGTCCGCACATTCTCACACTCCCTTGGACTATTCAATGTCGTCAAGCGTGGGGTTAAGAATTCACTGGGCTGAGAAATATCTCACCTATCTGCTTGGTTTACGCAGCGCTTTCCCGCAAAGTTCGCACATGCCCTCAGCCCTTACCGACAAAGTTAAAGACACAATCCAAACTGCTTACCGCACTTGGTTGGAATCTAGAGATTTCAAGCCGCGCCGTGGGCAAAGGGAGATGATTGCGCAGATCGCTCGCACCCTAGCGGGCGATGGCCATCGCGTTGCTGTGGTGGAAGCAGGCACCGGTACCGGTAAGACCGCTGCTTATTGTTTGGCGGCCATTCCAGTGGCGCAAAGCTTGGGTAAGACCGTGGTGCTGAGTACCGCTACCGTTGCACTGCAAGAGCAAGTAGTGCTGCAGGATCTACCAGATATCAAAGAAAGGGCAGGGCTGTCCTTTAGCCTCAGTTTAGCGAAAGGCCGGGGTCGTTACGTTTGCCTAAAGCGGCTAGACGATCATCTGAAATACCAAGAACAACAGGCCATTCCTATCTTTGATGTGTCGGACGAAGACCACACGGTACTTTACCAAGAAATGCTTAGCCGTTACGGCCAAGGCGCTTGGGATGGCGAGTTTGATAGCTGGCCGGAATCTATGGCCGATGGTGCTTGGTCTACTGTGACTACGGACCACCGCGGTTGCAGTAATAACCGCTGCTCGTTTTTTAAACAGTGCCCATTTTTCCGCGCTCGCGGTAATTTGGAAGGCTCGGATGTGATTGTCGCCAATCATGACTTGGTGCTTTCGGATTTAGCGTTGGGCGGCGGCGCTGTTTTACCTGACCCGGAGGACTGTATTTATGTCCTTGATGAAGCCCACCATATAGCCGACAAGACTCAGAATCATTTTTCTACCAGTGCGCGTATTAACAGTACTCATCAGTGGTTAGATAACGTTAATAATATTCTCAGTTCGCTGACCCAACGTTTTGCGCGCCCACATAATTTACTCGCTTTGGCCACGAGCGTGGCTGGAGAAACTGTGGCGCTGCAATCTATGTTTGAGGCTTTGTCCGCCGGTTTAAACATAATGCCTTTCGAGACCAAGGACGAAGACCGTGAGATCTACCGCTTTCCCTTAGGTGAGGTGCCTGAAACGTTAATGGACCTCTCGTTAGCCACATTGCCGTCCATGAACAAGCTCTGTGACGACCTAGAGCGTGTCCACGATCTGTTACAGGAAGCCGTTGCCGGTAACCTAGATTGGGAAAAAGCCTTTGAGGCAGAAGACTGGTTGCTGCCAGTAGGGCAGCTGCAGAGCAGAGCCTTGGCGACCAAAGCCTTGCTAGAAGATTACGCTAGCGGGGCTAAGCAACAGCGGCGTTATGCGCGATGGCTGAATAGAAATTCTTATGATGTGGAAATGGTCAGCGCGCCCATTGAGCCAGGGCACATTCTGCAAGAGGTACTTTGGCAGCGTTGTTATGGGGCCGTTTGTACATCTGCCACAATCACCGCGTTGGGTCGATTTGATCGCTTTATAGAGCGGGTGGGTTTGCCAGCGGAAGTGCCGACATTGGTTATTGCCAGCCCGTTTAATTATCCCGAAATCGCCACTTTTCACGTGCCCAGTATGCAATCTGACCCGCGAGATTTTGAGGCCCACAGCGCAGAAATTACCGAGCTTTTGCCTGAACTGTTAAAGCGCGAAGAGTCGGCTTTGGTGTTGTTTACCTCATGGCGGCAGTTGAATGCGGTTGTAAAGGCGTTGCCCGATAAGCTTTCCGATGGTTTGTTGGTGCAAGGCGACGGCAGCAAGCAAGCGCTGATTGTTGAACATAAACGCAGGGTTGATGCGAAAGAGGGTTCTTATCTATTTGGCCTTGCTAGTTTCTCAGAAGGGTTAGATTTGCCTGGTGCGTATTGCCGTCATGTCATTATCGTAAAGTTACCCTTTGCCGTGCCAGATGATCCCATCGACCAAGCCATTGCAGAGTGGGCGGAAGCGCGGGGGCGTAATGCCTTTTATGAAATTTCAGTCCCAGATGCGGCGTTGAAGTTGGTTCAAGCCTGTGGTCGCCTAATTCGCCACGAAAAAGATTTCGGCACAATCACCATGCTGGACAAACGTATTGTCACCCAGCGTTATGGTCGGGCGCTGATAGAATCGTTGCCGCCTTTCAGGCTAGATCTACCCAGCAATATGCCTTAATGCGCATTTAGTCTAGTGTCCAGCACTGATATCTTTTCGCCAAAGGTAAGGCACTAAGATTGAGGCCAATAATATTTTTAAAGTGGCGCCGGGCACTAGCCCTATCAGACTCTTGAGCACCTGTTCTACGTTCCAGCTATAGGTAAATGTTAGCCAGAGCATGCCCAGCGTTAAGATCATGCAAGTGCCAATAGCCATTGCGCACAGAGTCCAACGAAAACTTTTCCCCCAGCCTAATTCTCCAAGCCAGCCCACTGTCCATGCAGCGACTATGAACCCAATTAAGAAGCCGCTTGTTGGGCCAGTTAATAACTCAAAGTCGGCGCTTCTTTCGCTGCTGCCTGCCAAAACCGGTAGGCCTAGTATTGCAGCAATTAGGTAAACGCTAACTGTCAGAGTCCCAAGCCAGCGGCCAAAAGCCATGCCAATAACGAGTACTGCAAAAGTCTGCATAGTTACTGGCACGGGGTAAAAGGGGATTTGGATTTGCGCTGACAGGCTGATAACCAGTACGCCCAAAATGACTAAAAGCGTGGCGAGCAGAGACAAAGACCGCAGGCCTTTTGTCTGGTTTGGCCAATACAGTGCTACAAGGGTTTTTCTTAAACCAAAGAGTTTCACGATGCCTGACTAGTCCAAATGGATAAAAGCCAAGTAAGCGTGATTATTGAGATTGGTGTGCCACCGCTCCGCCCAAGGGTCGAGAAAACGCTATCAAGGGCGGTTCTTTAGTTTTTCTTTAGTGGTTCTATAGTAGTTCTAGAGTTGTGCTATAGAAGTTCTGCTAGCTAGCAGAACTTTTCCTATTTTATCGAAAGCTGAAGGCTCACTACTTTTTAAACGCCAGCGAGTTCTCTAATACGCGCCCTTCACTAGGCGTTTGCTCAAACTTGCCAGGGCTGAAAATGAGTATGCGCTTGCTCTTGAGTCGCTTGAGAATGTCTTGCATAAACTCGCCCATTTCGGCTTTGCTAAGCTTTTCCACTTCGGCTGCAATTTGCTCGTTAGAGTCGAAGTTGTAGTTTTCATCATTCAAATTCTGCCAGTACTTTTGACTGCGCTGACCCAAGTTTTTGTCAGATTCCGTGAGTCGACTGATAAGGCCAGATTTTTGCTGAGCAAATTCCGCATCACTGAGATTTTGCCAGCTGTCCACATAGTTTTGCATAAAGGTCAGTGTCGCAAGTTCTAGGTCCGCTGCGCCAGCTTTTGGCGACTGCACAAGGAATAGGTTGCCGCTGCGTGTGTTTAATCTGCGTATGCCCGCATTTACCACATAGCCCAGTTGTTGGTCTGTGCGCAGGCTAGAGAAATAGGCGGAACGTAAAATTTGTCCAGCTAACCCACTCTTGGCTCTACTGGCAAAACTATCGTCTGGGTCTTGAACATAAAGCAACAGCGCGGCGTCGTTATGGTCAACATTGAGATTCAGCAACAGTTGTTCCGTGATGTCTGCGACGGATGATTTTTCTTTTGCAATGGCTGCCATAGGCAGTTTTTGTTGTAGAAAGTCTTGCAACGTCTGAGCGTCTTTTGCCGATACGTTGCCGTGCAACCCTGCGATCACGCCGATTTTTGCCAGCTTACCCGTTCGCCAGTTTTTTAATTCATTCAGGCTAAGGGGCGCTAACGTATCAGCCAGTGCCGCAGGCGACCAAGTGGAAGAAACCAATAGAGTGTTAAGAGCGCCAAGCGTCTGTGTATAGGGTTTGTCCTTGGCTGAATTTTGCCAATCCTTAATCAGCCCGGTCTTAAAAGTGGCAAAGCGCTCCTGGGTTAACTCAGCATTAAACAGGTGGTCTATCACCGTATCTAAAAGTTGCATTTGTTTGTCTTGGTAGCCGTTAAGCGAAATGCTGAAACCGGCTTCGCTACTGCCTAGGGCATAGCCTAAGCCCGCGAGATAAGCCGGATAAACAGTAGTGCTCAGCGTGTCGTTGACTAACCGGCGGTACAACTCGGCGTAGGCCCTATCTTTTTGGCTGCTCAGACCGCCATGGGTCAGCAGCAAAATGCTCGTGTTTGCCCGTGGCGTGCCAAAGGTAACGTCTGTGTCCAACCATACTTGCAGGTCTGGTCTGTCGGTTACCCGGCTAATGGTTTTATTGTCCTCTGGCAGCAAGGTTAGGTTGTCAGGTAAATAGGGGTTGGCTGGCGGCAAGTTTAAACTTGCACCCTTGAAGCCTACTGTTTCGATCTCGCCCACACTGAGTGAGTAAGGCACGTTAAACCAAGGTTCTACCTGATCTGTTTTCAGATCGGGGGCGGAAATTTCCATAAACACATTGTCTTTGCGCAGAAAGCTCAGAGATTTGCTGATGAGCGCAGCGTCGAAGCCTTCCATTAAGTAGGGGGCTACGAGTAAGTCTTCCGCGGGATATTCGTCTAGGCGGGGCGCCATTTGGTAAACAAAGCCCACCGTTGAACCTTTTTCTTGAAAGCGAAAACCAAGCTCCGCAACTTTGGCTTGCTCTAGGTAAATTCGCTCCTCCGGCCCACCGGCTTTGAGCAAGTCAATGTACTGAAAAAGCAGGTCGGTTATTTGCGGTATGTGCGAGCGGCCCTTTTCTGTGAGCTCAATGCTGATGGAAAGTAAGCTGTTTTGACGGTCAAAACTCTGAGTGCCAGCGCCTAAGCTTTCAATCCAGCCGCGTTCGTTTAAAACACTGTGTAGGCTGCCTTTGCCTTCGTGACCCAGCAGGTTGCTGATGTATTGCTCAGGTTTGGTTTTATAAACTTCCCGGGTGTTGGGCATAGGGAAGTTATAGGCGATTTGATATTTCTCCTTTAACGAAATAGACGTCAACACAGCGGGTAACTGAGCCCTTGTGAAAAGCGCCTCGTCAGGGTAGCTAGAACCAATGTCGGTATTCTTAACTTGGTTAAACAACGGTGTGACCAAGGCCTCTAGTTCGTCTAAAGATTGGTCGGCTAAGATCACAAGGCCCATCTGGTCGGCAGAGTAGTTTTCGGCGAAGAAGGTCATGAGGTCGCTGCCTACATCACCTTTCAATGTTTCTAACGAGCCGATGGTAAATCTATGTCCTGGGTGCTCTGGGTTCAGGGCCCGTTTACTGACCATGTAACCGCGCCAGCCGTCGTCCTTAATCTGCATCTGGTATTCCGAATGCACAGCATTTTTTTCCCGCTCTACATATTCAGGTGAAAGCAGAGGGTCGATAAAGAAATGGGCAAAACGGTCTAGTCCTTCATTAAAACCACTGGTTTGAATGTCAAAGAAATAGTTGGTGTGATCTTGGGCGGTATACGCATTTGAAGAACCGCCATTACCCGTGATGAAGTTTTGAAAGCTGTCTACCTCTGGATATTTTTCCGTACCGATGAACAGCATGTGTTCTAAAAAGTGTGCAAGGCCCGGACGTGACGCCGGCTCGTGAAAACTGCCTCGGTAAATGGAGAGGGCTGCGGCTGCCTTGTCGGTGCTTGGATCTGAGACCAATAAAACACGCATTTTGTTGGACAGCTCAAGGTAGCGATAATCTCGATCATCGTTGGGGCTTTTGCGTACCGTTATTGGCTTGGCAGCGCTTTGCGTTATGGACGCTTGCTCTGATACAGCGCAGCCCTGGATTGAGCCGATGACGAGCGCCGTGCAACAAAAACCAAACAGTTTAATGTTCAATTTACCTACTCCGTAATAGTGTACTGGTGATGGATTAGCCTTCGGGCTTTCGATCCTGATTTATCATAATATCCAAGCAAAGGTTAGACTAACCTTTGTGTATGTTTCGTATAAGAACGACTGTACGACAGATAAAGAGCAGGTATCGCTAAGTGCAGATCAAAGGTAGAAGTATAAAGACAACAGCCTACTTGGCGCAGGCGAAATGTTCTGCGCCGCGAGGCAAATTGACCGGTGTGACAAGGGGTTCGCTGGTGATCAATGGCAGGTAAAAAACGGGAGCGCTTTTGGACTTAACAAAGTTACAGCAACAGCTTGCCTTGGCCGCAAATGGCGATGTTGCCCTTTCTGGAAGGCAAAGTGGTCACCGTGAAGACCATGGCAGCAAGAGCGCTGCAGAGAGCTTTGCAGATTGGCAGCTGATCAGTCACTCACTGGCGCCCATGATTGTTGCAAAAGGCCTCAGTGTGGTGGGTATTTGTGGCAGCCAAGGTTCGGGCAAGTCCACTCTCGCGGCGTATTTGGTCGCTGCAATATCAGCTTTGGGTGTGAGCGCGGTAGCGGTGTCTTTGGATGACTTTTACCTCACCCGTGCGCAACGCAATTCACTCGCTGAAACAGTGCACCCGCTACTCCAGACTCGGGGCGTACCCGGCACCCATGACGTGGGATTGCTGCAACAAGTACTCGAGTCAATTTCAACAATCAACGCGTCTGAGTTCAACAATGCAATAATGCCGCCAGTGAACATGAGTCTGCCCAGTTTTAACAAAGGCATGGATGACCGCGAAGGGTTTAGCGAAGTGCAGGCTTCAGTATTAGTGCTGGAAGGCTGGTGCTTAGGCGTGCAGCCCCAGCCGGAGCAGTTGTTAGATGAAGCCGTAAATGCGCTTGAAGAGGTTGAAGATGACATGGGTATTTGGCGGCATTGGGTAAACCAGCAAATCCAACTGGGCTATGTTGATTTATGGGCGCATGTGGATTTTTGGCTGCAACTGAAAGCGCCAAGTTTTGATCAAGTGCATCAATGGCGTGGTGAGCAAGAGGCACGCCTGCCTCAGGCTCAGCGTATGTCTCAAGAACAGTTGATTCGTTTTATAGGGCATTACGAGCGGTTAACGCGTTGGCAATGGCAGTCACCAAATTTGCAGCCCGGGCTCAACGTCGCGTTGGCTGAGGACCATAGAGTTGAATCCGTTTCGCTAAGCTAATTTCTGTTTGTATCAATCTCTAGTGGGACTTTGTTTCCCGCTTCCGACTTTTACGCATTGAACGCCGCGTCCCTGTTTTGTTCAGAATGTGTTCAGTTAATGGCAGCTATTGTTGTATCAACTTGAATATCAAATGATAGGTGACAGCAATGACTGATAAAAATCTTTCCAAAGGTTCGTTAGGCAACAACACAAATCTAGTTGGCATGTCGGGTACCCGATTAAAAGCTGCGGCATTAGTTGCGGGCCTGAGCATTGTCTCAACCACCGCATACGCGGGGTCTAGTTACGAGCGGGCTAGGGTAGTTTCCTCTACACCGGTATATCAGACGGTCGTATATGAAGAGCCCAGAGAGGTCTGCCGGCAAGAACGGGTGGCCTACCAAGAAAGCGCTCATCGCTCCAAAACCCCAGGCATTATCGGCGCTATAGTGGGGGGCGCTTTGGGCAACGCTGTAGGGAACAAGAAGTCCAACAAGCGGGTGGGTACAGTGGTTGGCGGTATCTTGGGTTATTCCATCGCAAAAGATATTGGCCGGCATAAGCGCGAACATGGCGCTAATCAACGGGTGACTTATAGGCAACAAGAGGTCTGCGATGTCTATTACGACGAGCGGCAAGAACAGCAGTTATTGGGTTATGACGTGCGCTATGTTTACGCGGGGCAAACTTACAATACGCGCTTAGATCAAGATCCGGGCAAGTCGTTAAGGGTTCGGGTTGCGGTAGATCCGGCCTAGTTTGGACGCGGCTTAGGTACCTTCAAAGTAATTTCAAAGCAACTTCAAAACATCTTTAAAACGGCTTCAAAGTCATTCTGGCATCCGCTTGGGGCAAACCATTTGTGCCAAGCGGTTTGCGTTGTGGTCTTTTGAGCAGTTGGGGCGGCAATTGGACTGCAATCGGGACAGCAGTGATTTCCCCCTACAACTGGCTGAGTATTTTTGAGCGCTATTTCTTAGGGTTATTTCTTAGGGCTATTTCTAAGTGCTTGTTGTCAGGCCTATTTGTTTTGGGTAATTAGATAAGTGGCCTGCTATATTTCCACCATGAGTATGAAAAAGATCAATTATTACTTGCTGCTTGGCACCCTTATCGCCCCTTGGGTAATAGTCGCGCCCAATGCCCACGCCGAAAACAATCAATCTCGCCAGGGTTTTATAGCCAAACCAGGTGCCCGCAGTGCGCCAAGCGTGTCTCTGCAACAAGCCATTAATATTGCGCTCAGCGAAAATGGTGGCCGTGTGCTTTCCGCGCAATCAAAAAATGGCCAAGGCGCCACAAGACACCATATTCGCCTGCTGGTGGATGGTGGCCGAGTATTGAACGTGGTGGTAGATGGTCGTGGTCGTGTGCAAAGAACTAGGTAAATTATGCGTATTCTCGTTGTAGAAGATGAAGCCAATCTGCGTGAGCAGCTAGCCAGCCATCTTCGTGGCGAGGGCTATGTGGTAGACGTGGCAGTGGACGGCGAAGAGGGCCTTTACTACGGCAGCGAATATCCAGTGGACGCTGCCGTTATTGATTTGGGCCTGCCAAAAATTGACGGTGTCGATCTAATCAAATCCTTACGCGCCGCAAAACACGACTTTCCCATATTAGTATTAACAGCCAGAAGCCATTGGCAGGATAAAGTGGGCGGTTTGGACGCAGGTGCCGATGACTATTTGACTAAGCCTTTTCAAATGGAAGAATTAGTAGCGCGGCTTAATGCATTGATTCGCCGCTCTGCCGGACATGCGACGCCGGTGATCGTATGCGCTGAACTGAGTTTAGATATCAGCCGTAAAGTAGCGACACTGCACGGCAACCCCATGGAGCTAACGGCGTTCGAATACAAGGTGTTGGAATATCTGATGCTCAATCAAGAACGTATTGTGTCCAAAACTGAACTCACCGAACATTTGTATGAGCAAGATTTTGATCGAGACAGCAATGTGCTTGAAGTATTTGTTGGCCGTTTACGAAAGAAGATTGCACCGCTTAACTTAATCAAAACAGTACGTGGCCAAGGCTATAGATTTGGTGCGGCCAGCAATGATATTTAGACGCGCAAGCTTACTCCGTCTTACCTCAGGTTGTGAGATCTAGGTCGCTCATGGCCGGCTCAATCCAGCGTCGACTCATTTCAATCACCAGTCTGATTTTGGTGATTTTTCTCACCTCCACCGGCTGGGTATTGGATAGAACTTATTCTGCCAGTATTGTGCAAGGCGCTGAAGAACAATTAAAATTAGTGATCTACGCGCTGATGGGTATTGCCGAGGAAGAGGGTGCCAGTTTGGTGTTCAATCAATCGCTCGCAGATCCGCGCTTAGCCCAAGCAGAATCTGGGCTTTATGCCATTGTCACTACCGATCTAAAGCAAACGCTCTGGCGCTCGCCTTCACTTCAGTCTATTGATTCAGCAGGGTTTAGTGACAATTTGTCCTTTGCAAACCTCACACCTGGTGTTTTTTCCTTCTCTAATATTGATGATGCGCAGGTAAAGTATCAGCTCAGCTACGCGGTTATTTGGGATGGCATTGAACCCAGTCAAGTCGTTTTTACTGCCATCGTTGATCAAGCGCCCTATTTGGCCGCAATAGCTGATTTTCGGCAAAACCTTTGGCTGGGTTTGGGTGGCGCTACGCTATTTTTTATCCTCGCCCAGCTTTTGGCTCTAGGCTGGGGGTTGAGACCGTTGTTGGTTATGCAAAGAGAAGTGCGGGAGCTAGAGCAAGGGACGCGTAGCGAATTGAGCAATGAATATCCGGTAGAGTTGTCTGGACTAGCAGAAAATTTACAGCGCTTTGCCAGTCACGAGGCGCAGCAGCGGGTTCGGTACCGTCAAGCCCTAGACAACTTAGCCCACAGTTTAAAAACGCCATTGAGTGTTTTACGCAATGCGCTAGTAGAAGTGGCAATAGATAAAGGGTTAATCAAAGATCAAATTGATCGCATGCAAGACACGGTAAGTCGTCAATTAGCACGGGTGGTGGTGGCTGCTCCTGTGATGCTAAGTGCTCAAATTGACGTTGCGCAGGCTGCAAGGAAGTTGGTACGTACTTTAGAAGTGGCCTTTCCGAAAGTGGATTTGCTGTTAGAACTGCATGCGCAACCCAAGCTGCGAATCGACGAGGGAGATTTGTTAGAGATATTGGGTAATATTATTGAGAATGCGTGTAAGTACGGTAAATACTCGGTGTGTATTAGTGTTGATCAAGTGCCAGCGGCGCAGGCTAATGAGGCAGGTATTGTTATCACCATTGAAGATGACGGCCCGGGTATTCCAAATGCAATGCGTGAAGATGTGCTAAGTCGCGGTTTGCGGTTAGATACTCAAGTAGCAGGCCAGGGTATTGGTTTAGCCGTGGCGAAGGAATTGGTTACTTTGTATGAAGGGCGTCTGTCTATCAGT
>QXZU01000059.1 GCA_009886205.1 K189A clade bacterium
GCAAAGGTTTTTCTGAGCTGTTAATTAACAGTGTGTATGTGGCGAGTATTGCCGCAATACTCTGCGCGTTGGCCGCCCTCTGGCTTAATTATGCCCAGCGTTTGCGCGCCAACCTTGGCATAAAGCTAGCTGTGCGCACGGCCACACTGGGCTATGCGATTCCCGGCATGGTTTTGGCGGTGGGTTTGTTGGTGCCTTTAACGTTCTTAGACCGCGCATTGAGCGGGTTCTTGCGTGACAACTTTGATTTTACAACAGGGCTTGTTATTACGGGTTCTGTGGCCGGTTTAGTTTTTGTCTATGTAGCGCGGTTTTTAACTGTTGCTTACAACAGCAGTCACATGGGCATGGCAGCATTGCATTACAACTTAGACGCCGCCGCTCGAAGTTTGGGTGCCACGCCAGGGCGAGTACTCAGCAAAATTCACTTGCCTTTGCTCCGTCCAGCGATCTTCAGTGGCCTGTTACTGGTCTTCATTGATGTGATGAAAGAGTTGCCGGCTACGCTTATTTTGCGGCCCTTTAACTTTGAAACCCTAGCTACCAGAGTTTATCGTCTTGCCGCAGATGAACGTCTTGGTGAAGCCTCAACCGCTGCTTTGAGCATCATATTGTTGAGTTTAGTGCCCACCGTCCTCATTTTGTTTACAAAAGTGGTCGAGAAATCCGACAGAAATTGAGATTGATGGTGGAAACAGTAGTAAAATGAGGTCCGTCAATCAAAAGTGTATATTTTTGAATTCGAATGCCACGAATCCTCAGTTAAAGCTAAGCAAGCCCGCTTCATTTCATTATGAGGTGATGGAGGCGCATGTGCTTAAACACGAATGCTTTCAGGGAGTTGAGTTTGAAGACGAACAGATCTCAGTTGCAGATGGCCTGCTCACAGTAAAGCCCGGGTTTCAGTGGCGATCGTTTAGCATGGGTTTTCATGCGCCGTTGGTTTTTTTTGGGCTGGCGCGCATGGGTGTTATCGACAAAGTGTTTGTCTATGGTCAGCCATGGACCATCGAACACAGTCTGCTCAGAGCCGTGCTTTTGCAGTACTCGGGTACCTTAGGCGTTGACCGGGCGCGTATCGATGCAATTTATGCACAGGGCTTGGTGGATGCAAAAGTGCCGCTGCGTGGTCTATGGAGTGCACTGGCACGTTGGTTCGGTCCGCGAGGGGCCTAAGCTTAAGCATGCCACCCAAAGGTCATGGCGTAGCCAGTATTGGTGTTCGAGACCCGGGCAGGTGATGCATTCAATTCTGCACTCGCAAATGCCCAAAATTCAGTCTTTACAAACAAACACCAGCAATCCTTGGTATAGAAATTTCTTGCGTCAGCAGCGCCAGTTTTTGCGCACTTCACCGTTTCTTCACTGGCAACCGAATATCGTTTCAGCCCAAATCTTGGAAAACTAAGTGTAAATTTTTTGTTTACGTTTGTGGTGTTTTGCACAAGTGTTGCTCGCCAATATCCTCGTGATTTATTAAGGAAGTCAGTATGGTCGCGAAATCTCCTAATGCTCTATTACTCATTCTAGGCAATCAGCTATTTCCCTTGGATCAGGTGCTTGCGCTAGAGCCTGCGGCAGTATTTATGGCCGAAGACCAATACCTGTGTAGCCACTTTCGCTATCACCAGCAAAAGATCGTCTTGGTGCTGGCGGCTATGCGCGCTTATGCCGACGAGCTGCGTGCCGCCGGACTGGTAGTGCATTACACCAAACTAGATGCTGAGTCTGAGCTGACCATCAATGAAGCAGTGATTGATTGTTTGCAAAGCCATGGTTACGCATCTCTGCTGCACTTTGAGGTGGAAGGCAAAGCCGCTCAAGCGAATTTGGCCCAAGCGGTAAAGGCTGCGTCTGTTGCTTGTCAGACAATTCCCTCGCCAATGTTTCTTTGTGACCGCCAACGTTTTGCAGCCTTTGTCCAGGGTCGGAAAAAACCGCAGATGGCGGCGTTTTATAAAGCAGAACGCACTCGCTTGAATATTCTGCTGACCCCCGAAGGCAAGCCCATTGGCGATCAGTGGAGTTTTGACGCGGACAATCGCAAAAAATTACCCAAAGATGTGCACCCACCTGAGCTGCCCGAAGTTGCGGAAAATGCGCATCTAGAAGCGGTTATCGCGTTAGTGAGTGAGCGTTTTGCTGACCACCCTGGCAAGGCTGACGAATTTTCTTGGCCGACTACTAGAGCGGGCGCGTTACTTTGGTTGGACGATTTTATTGCCCAAAGGTTGGTAGATTTTGGTCCCTACGAAGATGCTATGAATACCCGCTCTGATACGGTCTTCCACAGTGTCCTTAGCCCAATGATGAATATCGGCCTACTGGTGCCCAGCGAAGTGCTGGATCGAGTTGTTGGCGTGGCGCAGACGCGTGATATTCCTTTGCAAAGCTTGGAAGGGTTTGTGCGGCAGGTGATGGGTTGGCGGGAATTTATTCGCGGCATATATCAAAACTATAGCGCGGTGCAGGCCCGCACAAATTATTGGTCGCACACAAGGCAGTTAACTGAGCATTGGTATGTTGGCGGCACAGGAATAGTGCCGCTGGATGAAACTATTGAGACAACCCAGCGGATGGGTTGGTGCCACCATATTCCGCGTCTTATGGTTGTGGCGAACCTTATGACGCTGTGTGAAATCGAACCTAAGGCAGCCCACCGTTGGTTTATGGAGATGTATGTAGATTCTGCCTCTTGGGTGATGGGGCCAAATGTTTATGGGATGGGGATTTTCAGCGATGGCGGTATCTTTGCCACTAAGCCATACATCTGTGGGTCTAACTATTTACTTAAGATGAGCAATTATTCAAAGGGTCCGTGGTGCGATGTGGTAGATGGTTTGTATTGGCGTTTTATTGAAAAGAATCGCGCATTTTTTGCGCAAAACCCGCGTCTGGCATTGATGCCCAGAGCATTGGATCGGTTAAGTGATGCACGCAGAGATATTATTTTTCCTGCCGCAGAAAAATTCCTTCTAACGCATACTCATTCCTAAGTAATTGCTTAAAACACTGGGAATTAGGCGGCTACGCCCTATACTTCCGCGATGACAGAAAACCAATATATTTTGCCGGATAAATTTACCGGCCTGCCGCTTCGTGACGAGCTACAAACTCAGTTGGAAGTGATTAAATTCAACACCATGACAGCAGTGCAAGCTGCTGCGCTGCCGAAGATACTGGAAGGACGAGATGTCGTTGCACAGGCGAGCACGGGCAGTGGCAAAACTGCCGCATTTGCCTTGGGTTGCTTGCAAAAGATAGACAGTAAAGCTTTCCATGTGCAGGCCTTGATCTTGTGTCCTACCCGAGAGTTGGCAGAACAAGTGGCTCAAACTGTGCGCACCTTGGCGGCCAAAATCAGTAATACCAAGGTGCTCACCCTGTGTGGTGGTGTGCCCCTGGGCCCTCAGATTGGCTCACTGTCGCGCAGCGCCCATATTATTGTCGGTACGCCTGGTCGAGTGCTTAAGCACCTGAATAAACAGACACTGCATCTTTTGAGCATAGACACATTGGTGCTAGACGAAGCAGATCGTATGTTGGATATGGGCTTTGAGGATGAGATTCAAGAAATTCTCAGTTACATGCCACCCACTCGGCAGAACCTACTCTTTTCCGCGACCTATCCAGATGGGGTGAAATCTATTCGCCGAGTCATGGGCAAGGATACGATTCATATCAATGTCACCCAAAGCGATAACAAGCCGGTTATTGGTGAGTATTGGTTACCAGTAGATCAATATGATCGCGTTAAGCCTCTGCTGGCCGCCATGCGAGTTTGGGGTGGGGCGTTGAACCTAGTTTTTTGTAATACCAAGATCGACTGTGCCCAAGTTTGCGAAACATTGATTGCTGCTGGTTTAGACGCTGTAGCGTTGCATGGCGATTTGGAGCAGTTTGAGCGCAATCAAACATTGGTGCGCTTTGCGAATGGTAGTGCCAACGTTTTGGTGGCCACAGATGTGGCCGCCCGGGGCTTGGACATTGATAACGTCGACGGTGTCTTTAATTTTGAGTTACCCACTCATGCTGAGGTCTACGTGCACCGCATTGGGCGCACGGCCAGAGCGGGTAAGCGCGGTATCGCCATTAGTTTAGTCGCAGACCGAGAGATGTCTCGGCTGAGCGCAGTAGAAGAATTTTCTGAGGGCAAAGCCATGCAACTTTGGGAGGTGCCCGCTGACTTGCCGGATGTGTTAGATGCAGACGAAGAGGGTGAGGGCTTGCGCCGCCCCGGTGTTTACACTGTTGAAATCAATGGTGGTAGACGCAGCAAACTGCGTCCCGGAGATATATTGGGCGCTCTCACCGCAGATAAAACAGTGCCGGGCAGTGCGGTTGGAAAAATAGATTTGATGGACAATTTAACTTATGTGGCTATCCGGCGTGACGCCACGCCAGCGGCATTGAATTTGTTGAACGGCGCTAAGATTAAGGGTCGTCAGTATCGCGCTCGGGGTGTGGGCTAAGTTAAAAGTGCTGGCGCATCTGGAACCCGGTCTTTCTTACAGACCGGTCCCGGCCTTTTTTGCAGACCGGACTGGGTTCCTTTTTGAGGCCGGCCCCGGACTGGGTTGAGGGCCGAAACAAAGCCGTCTAGCCAACCCGAATCCAACTGCTGGTTGCTAGCGGGACTGAGGGTTGCGTCTTCTTCTTGGTGTACCACCGCCGCCGCTGCCACCGTCACTACTTGAGCCCGCCCGAGGTCCAACGCGACCGTATGGATTAACGTTTTCGTTGGTGCTGTTCAGGGTATTGCCGTTGCTGGTGTTTTTGCTGCGGCTGTTTGTAGCATTGCTTGGGCGTTGAGATTGAGCCTCGCTGCTTCTACGGTTGCCTTCTTTATGCGCTGAAGAATTGTCGCCTTGTCCCGGCTTACCACTGCTTCTGCGCCTGCTGCGTTGCCCGTTTCCTTGCCCTTGACCGTTACCTTGCCCTTGACCGTTACCTTGGCCCTGTCCGCCACCTTGCCCAGATCTACGGCTGCGTTGCTGGCCTTGGCGTCTTTCCCCTCGGTCGTCGTCATCCGCAGGTTGGGACTGTTTGTTAGGTAATTCTATATCAAGCTTAACGACATCAACTTTGCGTTTCGTTAAGCGTTCAACTGCGCGTAGTCGACTGATCTCAGCGGCGTCAACAAGTGCCCAAGCAATACCAGTGGCGCCTGCTCGCGCAGTTCTACCAATACGGTGTACATAACTTTCAGGTTCGTGGGGCAGTTCATAATTAAATACATGGGATACATCGCTGACATCAATGCCTCGGGCTGCAATATCTGTGGCAACCAAAATCCATGAATTACCTTTTTTGAAATTTTCTAGCGCGCGTTGTCTGGCGGCCTGAGTCTTGTTGCCGTGAATGACTTCAGCAACAAACCCTGCGCCATTAAGTTGTTTCGCAACTTTGTTGGCCCCGTGTTTGGTGCGTGTGAAAACAATGGCTCTGACCAAATCTTTGTCGCGGAGCAGGTGCTCTAGCACAACTCGCTTGTTGGGCGTGCTGACCATGACTGCGCGCTGATCAATTTTGGCTACCGTGACCTCTTTGGGTGAAACATCCACTTTTACGGGTTCGTGCAAAATTTCTTTCGCCAATCTGCCGATTTCTGTAGGCATGGTGGCAGAGAATAATAGCGTTTGTCGTTGCTTTGGCATTGCGCCGACAATTCTTCGCACATCTGGAATGAAGCCCATGTCCAGCAGACGATCACATTCGTCTAGGACTAAGAATTTGGTTTCGCTGAGATTAACGTGGCCCTGATTCATGAGGTCTAAAAGGCGTCCTGGGGCCGCAACGAGTATGTCTACGCCCATGCGCAGTTTCTTCACTTGTGGGTTTTGGTTAACGCCGCCAATGACGCAGGCAAAATTCATTTTTGATACGCCGGCAAGTTTGCCTAGCTCTTCATGAATTTGAATGGCCAACTCTCGGGTGGGTGCCAGAATGAGCGCTCTAGGGTGCCGTGGTGTAGCGCGCATTTTGCTGGTATCAACAGCTGCGGCCTTAATCAAATTTTGTAATAAGGGCAAGCCAAAAGCGGCGGTTTTACCTGTGCCAGTTTGTGCTATGCCTAGAAGGTCCTTACCTGCAAGAACGTCTGGGATCGCGGCTTTTTGAATATCGCTGGGTTGGGTGAAACCTAAGTCGGTTACGGTTTGGCAAAAGCTATCGTGCAGGCCTAGGTCTGCAAAAACTCCATTAGTCATATTTTTTCCTGGTAAGCAAACACTCTCACATGCCTGAGTCGAAGGATTTCGATTGACGGCATCTAGGTGGGGTCGGCTTGTTGATGTTCGCTAACCAGCAGTATGCTGGAGAGGGCGGTGCGAGACTGTGTCTCGCGGCGCGCACATTGAGGGTTAGGGCTTGAGAAGTCAAGGACAATGGTGTTTTTAGAAAGTTGGGCGCTGCGTTATGCCGCTTGCGCGAAATGTTTGAGGGTCTTTAAAGCGCATAGGCCTTGTGGCAGTCTCTTCGCCCCTCAATACTGGGCAGAGTCCAGTCGAATATAGAAAAATACAAAGTAAAAGAACTATATTTTTAAACAATTACCCGTCGGAGGTTTTGGTGATTAAAACGTTGGTTGTTCGTGGATTTGCTGCGGTTGTAGTGGTTTTAACCGCATGGGTTGGCTATGGCTGGCAGGTGGCAAGCTTTGAGGCAGATGATTATTTACATTTGGCTGATCAATATGAAGTGACAATCCGCCGAGATACGCGTGGTGTGCCGCATATTTTGGGCGTCACTAACCCTGATGTTGCTTTCGGCTTTGCCTTTGCTCAGGCCGAAGACAATTGGCAGTTGATAGAAGATTCAATGCCCTTTTACCGAGGTAATAGCGCGCTATATACCGGTCAAAATGGCGCGGTTACAGACTATCTTGTGAAATGGCTGGGCCTTTGGGCAACAATTGATGCACATTATCGATGGGATATAAGCCCGGATGTAAGGGCCTATGTTGAGGCCTACGCAGACGGCATTAACTATTATGCGGCCACTCACCCTGATCAAGTGGATGAACGCATTCTGCCTGTGTCGGGGCAAGATGTGGTAGCTGGATTTATGCTCCGCCATCTGCTCTTTTATGGTTTTGAAGGCACTATCAAAGAGTTGACCAAACCCACTCGACAAAAAGCCGTGAGCGAAATCATTAGACCTGCGGCTATTGAGTCATTGCTTGATCGCGCAGAAGAAGCGGAACCTTTGTTTGAGCCACCGGCTATATTGCAGCAAGCCCCTAGTGAGATTTCTATTGGCGGTGTGCCTATTGGTTCTAACGCTTTTGCCATAGCGCCTAAAATTTCTGCTGAAGGCGCAACCCGATTGGCGATTAATTCTCATCAGCCTACCACGGGTCCGGTTGCTTGGTATGAGGCGCATCTGAAAAGTGCCAAAGGCCTAAATGTGATGGGCGGTCTGTTTCCGGGAGCGCCTATGGTGAGCGTTGGTTTTACCGAAAATTTGGCTTGGGGCGCAACGGTAAACAATCCTGATCTGGTAGATGTTTTTGTGCTGGAGATTAACCCCAATAATCAAAACCAATATCGGTTAGACGGACAGTGGCAGGATTTAATCGTCAGCGAGGTAGATATTGAAATTCGCTTGTGGGGCTTTTTCCCATGGACGGTTACTCAGGAAGTGCTGGCCTCTAAACATGGCCCTGCTTTGCGTACAGACCACGGCACTTATGCGGTGCGTTATGCAGGAATGGGCGAGCTTAGGCAGGTTGAGCAGTGGTACCGCATGAACCTTGCGACCAATTTTGAACAGTGGCGTGAGGCAATGTCGTTGCAGGCCTTTGCGAGTTTTAATTTTGTCTATGCAGATAAAGAAGGGAACATTATGTTTTTGCATAATTCCCTAACACCTAAGCGCGATCAGCGTTACGACTGGTCGCTTTATTTGCCTGGTGATGACTCATCCTTAATCTGGAAAGAAAACCTACCTTTTTCGCGGTTGCCTCAGGTTATCAATCCTGCCTCGGGTTATGTACACAGCGCCAATCAAACACCCTTTAATGTCACTGCGCAGGCCGATAACGTAAAAATTGAAGACTACGCCCCGGGCCATGGTTTTCAGATGGACATGACTAATCGAGCGGTGCGCGGCTTGGAGCTTTTTCAGTCTCTCGGTCCAATAATCAGCAAGGATGAATTTTCAGCGATTAAGCATGACAAATTTTATTCGCCTAATACCGACTACGTGGCCTACTTAGGGCAAATTGCAGAAGTGGATTTTACTGACCCAAAACGCAAACAGGCGCAGAAAATTTTGGCTGCTTGGGATTTGGGTACAGATTTAGCCAACACCAGCACGGCTATGGGTACCTGTGTATTTTTAGCTGCACAACCGAAAGCGAATCGTCATGAGGACGGTAAGGTGGAGATCAGCGAAATATTGGACAACTGCATAGCTGGGTTAGAAAAAGCTGTGGGGCGTATGGATCCGCCTTGGGGTGAAGTGAATCGACACGTTCGCGGTGATCTTAATTTACCTGTGGCGGGTGGGCCGGATATTTTACGCGCCATTTATGGGCGCGGTTTAGATGAAGAGGGTTATTTGACCAATGTGGCCGGAGATGGGCTGTATTATTTGGTAGAGTGGG
>QXZU01000006.1 GCA_009886205.1 K189A clade bacterium
CAACCCCGGGCAGGCAATAAAACGCCCAGCCCATAATACCCCAGTGAAAAATTGGATAACTGCCGGCCCAGCGCAACGCCTCAGCACTGTTGGGTTCAACTGAAAAGGGCGGGGTTTGAAAATAATAGGCCCACTCAACGGTGCCCCAATACAGCACACTGGTGCCAATACCACCGCAAAATAACATCGCGAACCAACTGGCGGTTGAGAAGTCTGGCGCTTCATCGCCAAGCCTAATTGCGCCGTGTCGACTAAACGCGATAAAGCCCAAAAACCCCACCGTGGCTACAGACCCCACCACGTAAAAAATGCCGAAGTTATGCGTTAAATAGTTGAATGCAGCGCCCAACATTTTGGCGCCCTGCTCTGGGAAAAGAGCCAAAGGAATGCAAAGAGAGAAAATAATAAGAACACTGCCGAAGAAAATAAGACGATCCAGGTTTTGGTCTTGGACGTCATTAGAGATACTCATATACGTTCGCTTAAACTTAGGAGGCCACCTACACTAGAGGACGCTCAGTGAATTGCAAGTTGCTGCCCCACTAGGATGGGGGCCTCTCCGTTAGAAAGGCAGCGCTTTAGAATGAAAACATAGGGACTTGAGAGTGAAAAAGGTCTTGTTCGACAAAGCCTACTACGAAAAATTTTATCTAGACGAAGCCACCCAAGCAGTTTCTACCCAGGAGCAACAACGGCAGGTCAACTTGATCCACGCTTATATTGCATACCTGCAAATTGACATAAAAAGCGTGCTAGATTTAGGCTGTGGTTTGGGTCATTTTTTAACCCGCTTGCAGAAAGCGCTGCCCAACGCCAACACCACTGGCGTGGAGATCAGTGACTACCTTTGTCAGCAGCATGGCTGGCGCAAAGGCTCGGTGGTCGATTTCGGAGCAACACAAGGCGAACAATACGACCTGGTTATCTGCAACGATGTTTTGGCTTATCTGAATAACGCCGAGTGTGCCAAGGCCATTAAAAACCTAGCCAAGCTGACCCGCCAATGCCTGTATTTGAGCGTTTTAACTGAAGAGGATATGCCTATTTGTGATGAACGGACCACAGACATGCGGCAGCGCCTACGCCCCAGCCAATGGTATAAAAAGCATTTGGCCAAGGACTTTTGCAGTGTTGGCGGCGGTTTATTTATCCGCAAACCTGTATCCGTGCCCATTTGGCAGCTAGAACAAATTTAACGAAATAGAAAACTGAATATATGACGGCATCTTCAGAGACTTTTTTCCTCCGGCGTAAGGGCCACAGAATTAATGTGCATCACTGGACATGCGGCCCAGCAACAAAGGTGAAAGCAAATATACTTATTGCCCATGGCATGGGTGAGCATGCTGGCCGCTATAAGCCATTGGCCGCCCAGTTGAATGGGGCTGGCTTCAATGTCTTAGCCCATGATCAGCGCGGTCATGGCGGCAGCCTCTTTGGCGCTACCGAACAGGGCGATATGGGCTACAACGGCTGGCATGAAACCTTAGAAGATCTAAAATTTCTGCAAGATTGGCTTGAACAAAAATATGCCAAGCCCACAGTCATTATTGGTCACAGCATGGGTGCCATGCTTGCGCAGCAGTATGTCTATACCTACGGCCAGTCCTTGAAAGGTCTCGTATTGAGTGGTTCGCCCGGACACATGCCAAGCTTGATCAGCCTGCTAGGCCAAGCCATTGCCAAGTTCGACACCTGGCGTCTTCATCCTGCGGCGCACAGCCCTTGGCTAAGCAAAAACTTGTTTAGCGCCAACAACAAAGCTTTTGCTAAGGCAGGTGACGGCAACGGTGGATTTGCTTGGTTAAGCCGAGACAGACAAGAGGTCGCCAAATACATAAAGGACCCTTTTTGCGGGGCCATCTTAACCGCCGACGGCCTTGGGGGCATGTTTGATGGCTTAAGCAAAAGCACGCAAAAAGCCAACATTGCCCGTATCAATAAAGCGATTCCGGTAATGATCATTTCTGGCGAAGAGGATCCCGTGCACGGCAAAGGGCGCGGTATTAAGGCGCTCGTAAAGCGCTACGAAAAAGCAGATATTAAGGTGACAACAAAAATCTATCCGGCTGGTCGACATGAAATGTTTAATGAAACCAACCGTGAAGAAGTGTACACCGACTTACTCTACTGGTTAGATTCGATAAACTATGACTGATACCACTCAAACGCCAGAACCCATATGGCAAGACGCCATCTCCTTATGTCGCGATCTGCAAAGTGGTGTAGTCACTGCGACGACAATAATGGATAACGTCTACGCCCGTATAGAAGCATTCAACCCTAAGCTCAATGCTATTGTGAATTTGCTCGACTACGACGCGGCCATGGAACTGGCGCGCAGCGCAGACAGTGTGCCTATTGCAGAGCGAGGCATTTTGCACGGGCTACCGATGGCGCTAAAAGATGCAGTGGCCATGAAAGGCTTCCCCACAACCTGGGGCTTTAAGCCCTTTGCCGATCGTATAGAAACTATGGACGACGGTCTGGCCGCTCGCTTACGCAAGGCTGGCGCGATTTTTATTGGTCACACCAACATGCCGGAATTCGGCTTTGGTTCCAGCACATTCAATTCGCTCTTTGGCACTACCTTAAACCCCTACGACACCAGTAAAACAGCCGGCGGCAGCAGTGGCGGCGCGGCGGTGGCGTTAGCCTGCCAAATGTTACCCTTAGCGGATGGCAGCGATCTTGGTGGCTCGCTGCGTAACCCAGCCAGTTTTTGCAACGTGGTGGGGTTTAGACCTTCAATTGGGCGCATGCCTTTTAACAAGAATTTTGCGTGGTATGGCCGCATGGTCACCACGGGACCAATGGCGAAGACAGTGAAGGATACCACCCTGCTGTTTGCGGCCATGGCCGGTCCAGACGCTAACGACCCTCTAACCTTACCCGAACCCGGGCACCATTTTTTTGACGGCCTGATTGCAACTCGCGAACCAAATACGCTTAACATTGCGATGAGTACTGACTTAGGGTGCTTAGAGATAGATAAAGAGGTGGCCGGTATTATTCAAACTGCGGGGGAGGTTTTTGCAAGTTTGGGTGCGAGCGTTACCGCAGATGCGCCTGATCTAGCCGGCGCAATGGAAGTGTTTCAAGTTCAGCGCGCAGCGAGTTTGCGCCCCTTGGGAGACAGTTTAGAGAAAAATTTCCCCGATTGGCGACTAGATGCAAAAGACACTGCCATCTGGAATATTGAAAAAGGTGCACAGCTTTCCGCCGACGAAATTATGCAAGCGGAAGCCACCCGGTCCAAAATATACGCCCAAGCAGTGAAGTTTTTTCAACACTACGATGCGCTGATTCTCCCCGCGGCCCAAGTCCCGCCGTTTGCTGCGAGTGAGGAGTGGGTTAAAGAGATCAATGGTGTGGAGATGCAAACTTATCTCGACTGGATGGCAGTTTGCTGCATGATCACAGTGACCGGGCTACCCGCTATTTCGGTACCCGCAGGATTCACAAAAAGCGGCTTACCCGTGGGCGTGCAAATAGTAGGTAAACCCAGAGGCGACCTAGCCCTATTACAAATTGCGCAACTATTTGAGGACGCAACTAACCACCACAAAAAGCATCCGGTGCTCTAGGCCTAGGCGGTGAACGGCCCCGAATACTAGTCACCACACTATCTACCGGACCAACTACCAGACCAGCTACCACACTATCCACAAAGCCAACTAAAGCCTTTAACAAACTATGCAAAAGAAAAAATTATTGTTTGTAGCCGCCCACCCAGATGACGCGGAATTTTGTGCGGGCGGATTGCTCAGTGCCTGGCACAAGGCTGGGCATAGCGTAAAGATTCTTTGCTTAACTAATGGCGACGCTGGCCACCACCAAACCAAGCCAGCTGAACTGGCAATACGCCGTGCTGAAGAGGCAAGGCTGTCCGCGGAAATAGTTGGCGCAGCGCTAGAAATTTGGCCTCAAGCCGACGGCGAGCTTACCGCCAGCATAGACCTACGCAAGAAACTCATTGGCTCTATCCGCGCCTTTGCACCAGACCTGATCATTACCCACAGAGTAGCCGACTACCATCCAGACCATCGTGCAGCCGGGCAACTGGTGCAAGATTCCGCGTACCTCTTACAAGTGCCGGCGATCGTCCCGGAGCATGCGGCCATGCAACAGATGCCCGCAATCTTGCTGGCCTACGACCGCTTTCAAGATCCGCGCCCACACCGCTTAGATTGGGTAGTGGATAGCACGGATCATATCGACACCGTTCTCAGCATGCTCGCCTGCCACCAAACTCAGGTTTTTGAATGGCTACCTCAAATAATGGGCAAAACGGTTAACGCTGAAGATAAAGCAACCTGGCTGCGGAAATTTTATTTAGCCAAACCCAGAGCCGTTGCAAAAGCTGCAACTCAGGCGCAGAAAAATAAAACCGGGCAGCAATCCAATGATCTTACAGATTTAGCTTTTGCTGAGGCCTTTGAAGTATCAGAATACGGGGGTCGCTTTGACCCATCTGACTTCAATTTCGTAAATAAGAAAAATTAAAATGACCGACAACAATTCGTCACCCACCCAACTGCCGCAACTGTATTCGCTACGAGCCATCGGCATAGCGACTTTCTTTGGCTCACTTTTGGCTGGCGGATACTTAATCAGCGAAAACTATCGCGCCTTGGGCATGAAGCAACTTGGCTATATTGCCTTGGCCATTAGCCTTTTGGCTTTTTGTTTGAGTTCAATTGCTGTCGCAAGTTTTATTGATCCGGTGATAACTCAAGAAGGAGAAATGCAGAGCATAGATCTCACGCTGCCCTTGTTGATCAATATAGCCCAAGTGCTCTCTCTGCTGTTTATAACTCACGTTGTACAAGGCAGCATGCTTGCCAGTTTTGCAGAAATGCAGGGGCAATTTCACTCCACATGGAGAGCAGTGGGCATGGGGTTAGTGGCCTATATTGTCTTAGCCACCGTGGCTTATATTATTTTGAGCGCGCTTGGATTGTATAAATAAACAATTCGACAAACCCAAGCGTCAGTAGTTTCACAACGCCTGTGAATTCGCCAGCGCCTTTACTCAGCGACTCCGGTTACTAACGCCTTTTTTACGCAGCTACATAACGACCTAGCGGCTAATCTACTGACCCATAGGCCTCCAAGGCACAGCTATTTACCCCAACGACGATTGAAATCATCTGTCGAGTTTACCCGCGGATACTCTTTGTCTGGCACGGGGCATTGTAGAAACTCGCACAACGGTTCCCAACCATCACCGGGCCGATAAACCAATAAATTGTCCGCCGGCACATTGTCTATAACTGCTTGATTATGCTTTTCATAGCATTCTATGACATGGGCTTTGTCATCCATGCGGCCATCAAAAACGCCGTTCCAAATCACTTCATAAACCATAGCTGAACGCGCCAAAGCTTCTTCGTCTTTCCTATTCTCCGCATCTAAACGCGCGTGCTCGGAGGCTCGCCAAATGGTATTCATTACGCTTTCATACCACTTATCAGCATCTCTGAGCGACAAAATGATCTGAGCCTGAGGATAGGCCTGAGATTGCTCACGCCAAAAATTTGAGGAAGGCCAATCGACTGACGCTTTATAACCAGCAAAAAGCTGCGCCCAATCAACACCCTGCCCTTTGGCCACGCTGCTCCAGAGCTTGCTATGTGATGGATTTAGCGGCACTTCCATCATGTGGTAACACTTATCAAAACCCAGTGTTTCTAGCGCAAATTTGAGCGACAACGTGCCCGTACGACCAAATCCTGCACCAATCACTTCTATCGTCATATTCCCCTCTTCGTCTTGTAGTTACTTGTTGGTTACTTGTTGGTTACCCATTTGCTATTGCTTAACTCATAATCTACTACCGATTGTTATCAATCGAGCAGCCGCGCTAGTTCAAACGGTAAGCTCGGCTGGCGGTATCATGAAACAACCATTGCTGATCTGCCTGGGTATGTTTCTTTGCGATCTTTTTAAAGGCATTCCAAAGCACATGGTATGAACAACTTTGCTTATCAACAGGAAAATTGCTCTCAAACATACAGCGCTCTGGCCCAAATACTTCAATGGCAAAGTCATGATAACGGCCAGTAGCAGCAACTATCGCATCTGACGTGGGCGGTTGGTCGCCCTTGTGCAAACCGAACCCGTTGATGGGCATGACTATGCCACCTAATTTGGCCACAACGTTGGGACATAAGGCCAACTGCGTTACATCCTTTTGCCATTGCGCGAAGATTTCTTCGCTCTTCCCAGCGTAAGGGCCTATACCTAGGGGGCCACCAAAATGATCAAATATAATCGTAACTTTTGGAAAAGCCTGAGCCAAGGCGGTGAGTTCGCTGATCTGCGGATGATACAACCACGCATCAAAACTTAAACCGCGCTTTTCTAACTGGGTAAATCCTTGTTGAAAGGTCTCATCCAAAAATAAATGCTCACTGGGGTCGGTATGCGAATTACGTACTACTTCGCTGGCATCCCAACCCGCCGCATGACGAATACCGCGAAATCTTGATGACGCTGCCATATGTGCATCTAAGACCGGCCCTACGCTGTCCCCTAACGTTAAGTCTGCATAACTGACAATGCCTGCACAAACTTTAGCAGGCCCGTACTGATTGGACGCAGACATCGCCGCTATGCCGTTTACAAACTCGGTTTCTCCCACCGGCGCCATAGTCTGGTCTGCGCGAGCACTGTACATAGACCCGCACTCAACAAAAACGGTGCTCACCACGTTGTGCCCCTGACCTATATCCGCCAATAGTTCAGGCAGTAAATAGGCGTTGCGATCATGGTCCCAAAGATGATGGTGTGGATCACAGATCATTCGCTCTGGGTCTATGATGTCTTCCTGCACCAAATCTAGCCACTGATTGCGATCGGTAGGCGCAGACATCAGTAAACAACCACAGATCGAATGCCTTCACCGCAGTGCATTGCCTCAAAGCCCTTGTTGATGTCTTCCAATGCAAAAGTATCGGTGATTAGGTCATCAATATTAATTTTGCCTTCCATGTACCAATCAACAATTTTTGGCACGTCTGTGCGGCCCTTTGCGCCACCAAAAGCGGTGCCGCGCCAGACTCGGCCAGTAACCAACTGAAATGGCCTTGTGGCAATTTCTTGGCCCGCCGCCGCAACACCAATAATAATGCTTTCGCCCCAGCCCTTATGACAGCACTCCAAGGCTTGGCGCATAACTTCGGTATTGCCGATGCACTCAAAGGAATAATCTACGCCGCCGTCGGTCATATCTACAATGGCCTCAACCACGTTATCTACAGAATTAGGGTTGATAAAATCTGTCATACCAAACTTCTCGCCTAACGCCTTGCGTCCGTCGTTGAGATCTATGCCTATAATCCGTTCAGCTCCCGCCATGCGCGCACCTTGAATAACATTCAAACCAATGCCCCCTAACCCAAATATCGCAACGGTTGAACCCGGCTCTACTTTGGCGGTATTCATCACAGCGCCTAACCCTGTGGTCACACCGCAACCGATGTAACACACTTTATCGAAAGGCGCGTCGGATCTAATTTTTGCGACGGCAATTTCCGGTAGCACTGTAAAATTAGCAAAAGTAGACGTGCCCATGTAGTGATAGATGGGCTCACTGCCAAGAGAGAATCTAGAAGTGCCATCAGGCATTAAACCCTTGCCCTGGGTCTCTCGAATGGCGCCACATAAATTGGTCTTTCCAGATAAGCAGAACTTACACTGCCTGCACTCAGGGGTATAAAGCGGGATCACATGGTCGCCTGCTTTGACTGATGTCACACCCGCACCGACTTCACGCACAATGCCCGCGCCTTCGTGGCCAAGAATGGATGGAAAAATACCCTCCGGATCGCCACCAGACAGGGTGAAGGCATCGGTATGGCAGATACCTGTAGCCATCACTTCAAGCAACACTTCTCCGGGACCGGGGCCGGCAAGGCGAACCGTTTCTATACTCAAATCTTGACCTGGACCGAATGCTACGGCAGCTTTGGTTTCCATCATGTAAATTCCTTCCTTAACTTTACGCTTTTAGCAGCATGCTTGGATTCAGCGCGTCTAACTTCTAGCTGACAACTGTACACCCCGATTGAGGTATCTCTGTGCCTT
>QXZU01000060.1 GCA_009886205.1 K189A clade bacterium
TAGTAGGAGTAGGAGCGCGCGCGGTCTTTTTGCCACGCTCTATCCAGAATTTTTGAGTCGTTATGAGCAATGCTAGATGACGTCAACGGAGACGAGACGGCTTCCATTATATTTATCGGCCCTCTATGAGTAGCTGAAGCCTTAGAAGCCCTAGAAGTCCTAGAAGCCCTAGAAGGAGTAGAAGCTGGACAGTTGAGCGAACCTTCCTCCAAGTGGCTGGGCTTGTCAGTGAATTTGCAGCCCAATGCCTGCACGCTACGCCACCCATTGTCGGTTATTTGCGCATCAACAACGCTGGCGCCACTACTATTAGCAATGATCAACATCAGGGTCGACGCTAGATGGCGCAATGTGGGTGTCCTCTTGAACGGCTTTCTAATGCTGTCTAATTATGCGCATTAAGTCTTTTGCGATGCAGGGCAATAGCTCAAGCAGCGCTAAGTGTGAGTCATTTAAGGTGTGAGTGGTTTCAGCTGAGCGGTGCGCGCCTTAGTGGGCGTCATTTTTAGTAGGTGCAGATTACTCGAAAGGGTAGCGGGTCAAACAGCAAAGTGGGTAGGGGTTATGAGTTGGAGAAAACCTACACCCTCAGAAGACCTGAGGGTGCGGGTAGCTGGATGAAAAAGCGGTTAAGCCAATCCTTCCTTTGTGGTCTTCACAATTGCTGCAGCCACTTTGTATGGATCTGCGTTTGAAGCCGTTCTTCTGTCTTCCAATCGTCCTACCCAGCCATCTGTGTGAGTGGTAATTGGAATACGGATAGATGCGCCTCTATCAGAAATACCATAGCTGAACTGATCAATAGACTGTGTCTCGTGCTTACCCGTTAGGCGCTGGTCGTTCTCTGCGCCATAAACACTCATGTGTCTTTGAATGTTGCGGCCAAAGCTCTCACAAATCTTGGTGAAAGTTTCTTCTTTGCCTGATGTGCGCATCGCTTCGTTTGAGAAGTTTGCGTGCATGCCAGAGCCGTTCCAGTCTGTGTCGCCAAGTGGCTTAGGATGCCAATTGATAACATAGCCAAACTTCTCGCCAGTACGTTCTAGTAGGTAACGTGCAATCCATGTTTCGTCGCCCGCTTGCTTAGCGCCTTTGGCGAAAACCTGGAATTCCCACTGTCCTGCTGCTACTTCAGCGTTAATGCCTTCTACGTTGAGGCCTGCTTCTAAGCAAATATCAAAATGCTCTTCTACACAGTCGCGGCCAAAAGTATTAGCAGCGCCTACGGAGCAGTAGTAAGGGCCTTGAGCTGCTGGGAATCCACCGTGTGGGAAACCGGGAGGCAAGTTAGTGTCTGGATCCCACAAGAAATATTCTTGTTCAAAGCCGAACCAAAAATCATCATCGTCGTCGTCGATGGTGGCGCGTCCGTTGGAAACGTGTGGCGTACCGTCTGCGTTAAGTACTTCGGTCATTACCAAGTAGGCGTTTTGACGGTCTGGGTCTGGATAGATCGCCACTGGCTTCAGTAGGCAATCTGAATCACCGCCTTCAGCTTGTTCTGTTGAGCTGCCGTCGAAAGACCACATTGGGCATTCTTCTAGGGTGCCGCCGAAGTTTTCGCGTACCTGTGTTTTGCTGCGCAGGCTTTGTGTAGGTTGATAGCCGTCCAGCCAGATGTATTCAAGTTTAGATTTCATATTTTAAGATCTCCTTTTATATGTGTATCAGCGCTAGTTAAGAATTGCCGAGTGCAAACGCAAATCGACTCGCGAAACTCATCGAGGCTGATCCCGCTGAATTGCTCTTTGTCTTATCGTCTCTCGATCTCTTTTTCTACCGGAACGAAAGCAAGATATGTGCCATTCGTTGCAATGGTCAAAGGCACCGTTTGTCAGCGCTTGTAATCAGCGCCCGCCAGTGTTTGCACCAAAAAAGTGCAGATACTTTCGTGTGCGATTTCTACGCGTTATTCTGGTGCATACGCCACGGAGAAACAATTCCAAAGTGCAGTTTGTTTTCCTCAGACCCTGCATTTAGTGCTGCCAATCGCCATTTAGGGCCAGTTCGGGACAGAATGAGTAGTTTTGAACCCAAAATTCGGCGTTTGCAGACCGTTTGTGAATTTCCTCAAAGCTGCAGGCTTAAGATTCGCTGCTGACTTTGCCTAAATCAGGTCGTGTAACCTACCCATTTAATCGGTGCGTTGCATCGCCCCATCACAAAAACGCTATGGAATTAAAGAAGATGAGATATTAGGGAGACAGTTGTGCGGACTTCCTCCATAATCGCCGCCTTCTGTTGTCCCACAACGATTTTCTATTACTCTAAAGCTGGGCTTTTGCCCAATTTGCGCCTTGTCGCATGTTGGCTAGCCGAATACTTTTGTAGTTTCAGGAAGGTGGTTGATTGCGGTTGAATTGATCTGCATTGCCCAAATTTTAAGAGGAACTTTCGTCCCGTGCCAAATCCTAACGTACGCAACGTCGCCATAATTGCTCACGTTGACCATGGTAAAACAACCTTGGTTGATTGCTTGCTTCAACAGACCGGAATGATCTCCGCCAGCTCCGCTGAGCGCATTATGGACAGCAACGATCTTGAAAAAGAACGCGGCATCACCATTCTCGCAAAAAATACCGCCATTCAATATCGCGATACTCAGATCAATATCGTTGATACCCCAGGACACGCCGACTTTGGTGGTGAGGTTGAGCGAATTCTTTCTATGGTTGACGCGGTACTGTTGCTTGTCGATGCGGTTGACGGCCCCATGCCACAAACACGTTTTGTTACGCAAAAGGCCTTCGCCTACGGGCTTAAGCCTATTGTTGTGGTCAATAAAATTGACCGTCCAGGCAGCGAGCCTTATCGCGTAATTGATGAGGTCTTTGAGCTGTTTGATAACTTGGGCGGCACAGATGAGCAGCTAGATTTCTCGATTGTTTATGCTTCAGCGATCAATGGTGTGGCTGGCTTAGAGCTAGATTCAGTTGCCGATGACATGACACCGCTTTTAGACATGTTGGTTGACCAGGTGCCGCCGCCAGAAGTGGATGAAAACGGTCCATTTCAAATGCAGATCAGCTCCTTGGATTACTCTACTTACGAGGGTGTGATTGGTATTGGCAGAATTTCTCGCGGTCAGCTTGCGCGCAACCAACAAATTATTGCAGTTGACCGAGACGGCAAAGAGCGTAAGGGCAAGGTGGTGAACATTTATCGTCACCACGGTTTGGAGCGTATTGATTCACCTACTGCGACAGCGGGCGACATTATCTGCCTAACCGGCGTAGACAAGATCAATATCTCAGACACGCTTTGCTCGCCTGACCAAGTGGACGCTATGACGCCGCTCACGGTTGATGAGCCCACGTTGTCCATGATGTTTTGTGTTAACAATTCACCGCTTTCAGGCAAAGAGGGCAAGTATGTAACCAGCCGGCAGATCCGTGAGCGTTTATATACTGAGTCTTCTCACAACGTTGCTCTAGTTATTGAAGACACCGCAGACCCAGATAGATTTATGGTTTCTGGGCGAGGTGAGCTTCACTTGTCGGTGCTGATAGAAACCATGCGCCGCGAAGGGTTTGAGTTGGCTGTGTCTAGGCCACAGGTCATTTACCGTGAAATAGACGGCGTTGTGCATGAGCCATACGAAACATTGACCATCGACATTGAAGACACGCACCAAGGTAAGGTGATGGAGTCGCTGGGTGATCGTCGCGGCGAACTACAAGAAATGCAGCCAGACGGCAAAGGTCGAGTGCGTCTACAATTCCGAATTCCTAGCAGAGGTATTATGGGTTACCGTCCAGTGTTCCTCTCGCAAACTTCAGGCACAGGCATTATGTCTTTTGCCTCTGACGGCTTTGGTCCGCGCACAGCGGATGATGTGGGTTCACGCAAGAACGGCGTGTTAATTGCAAATGCTCAGGGCAAGGCTGTTGGCTTTGCTTTGTTCAACTTGCAAAACCGTGGCCGTATGATGGTTAAGCCAAACCAAATGGTTTACGAAGGTATGGTTGTTGGTATTCATGTGCGGTCAAACGACCTCACGGTGAATCCTCTGAAGGAAAAGAAGCAAACTAACGTACGTGCTTCGGGCACCGATGAGAACATCGTATTGACCACGGCTTTGGAATTCACGCTAGAGCAAGCGCTAGAATTTATTGACGACGATGAATTGGTAGAAGTAACGCCGGAGAACATCCGTGTGCGTAAGACGCTCTTGAAAGAAAATGAGCGTAAGCGCGCATAGAGGACTGTAGGCTCGCGCTAGAACGACAAAAGATTGAAATGCTTTTGTCGTTGTATCACGACCTTGTGAAAGGTATTCAAAAGCTCTAGCGAGAGTTTCGCAACGTTAGACTTGTCTCTGAGCCGCTATAATCGATACATGTGGTAGGCCATGAAAGTAGTGTTACAACGAGTAAGCTCTGCCCAAGTGCAAATAGACGGGGCGGTAGTAGGCCAAATTAAAACCGGTGTCTTATTGTTGTTGGGCGTTGCGCCCGGTGATGATGAGGCGAAAGCCGATTGGCTGGTGGAAAAGATCCTCGCACTAAGAATATTCCCAAACCCTAAGCCAAAAAAAGACGACCCAATCTCCTCAACCAGCATGCAACTTGGGCTGGAAGAATCTAAAGGGGACGCGTTGGTCGTTTCTCAATTCACCCTTTTCGCGGACGTGGCCAAAGGGCGTAGGCCTTCTTTTTCGGGTGCGGCAGAACCAGTTCTTGCCAACGAATTATACGAATATTTCGTGGCCCAACTGGCATCAAGAGTGAATGTTCAAACGGGTCGTTTTGGCGCAGACATGCAGGTGACCTCGACCAATGATGGGCCGATTACGTTGATTCTGGAAAGATAAAAGCGTGACGACAGAAAACTCATTCAGCCATTGTTCTGGTCGCTTGTTCTCAATATGGGCGCATACCTAAGATTATAGGCTTGGCTTGTCCGCCTCTTCTTCAGCGTCCTTCTTCTCTACGAACCGGGCCATGATTACGCCAAACTCAAACAACAGCCAAGAGGGTATTGCCAGTAACAACTGCGACACTACATCAGGTGGTGTCATGAGCATGCCCACAATGAAGCAGCCAATAATCACATAGGGTCTTTTTCGAGCCATCTTGTCGGCTGTAGAAATACCTGTCCAAGCCAGCAAAAATGTCGCTACTGGAATCTCAAAAGCTAAGCCAAACGCCAGGAACATCTTCATTATGAAGTCTAGATAATAGGTAATATCTGGCATTACCTCAGCTACGTTAGGCGCGATGTTGAAGAAGAATTCGAATACCAACGGAAATACCAAGTAGTAGGCAAAAGAAATGCCGCAATAAAACAGCACAACGCTGGAAAAAAGCAGTGGGTAAGCAAACTTCTTTTCGTGGCGATACAGTCCGGGCGCAATGAAGCCCCACAGCTGATGTAGTAGAAAAGGAATACCAATAAACAAGGCGCAATAGGCAGAGAGTTTAAACGGCACAATAAAGGGTGATGCAACCTGGATAGCAACCATTTTGGTACCTTCAGGCAGTACGGCAATCAGTGGCGCGGCAATCCATTCAAACAACGGCGTACTGTAGTAATAAATGGGTATGAAAAGCAGGGCCACCAAGGCAACGCTGCGCAGAATGCGTGTACGTAGCTCTATTAGGTGATCAAGAAACGGCTGCTCGTGGTCGTCTACCGCTGTGTCTGGATCAATATTCTTGTCTTCACTCACGCTAGTTAGTCTTATCGTTTTCGTCTTTCAGCAAGGCTTGCTTGCGTAAGTAAGCGGCCTCAACTTCGGCGTCAGTTCTAGGGGGAGGGCTTGTCTGCTCTGCCAGATCTTCTGTTGAATTATCTGCAGCCGCGTCTGCCTCTGACAACAGTTTGTTTTCGTCCTCGGCGCTTGCGGTCTCTGCTTCGGTAGTTCCAGCGATATCCGGCATGATGCTGTTCGCGTCCACAGCAGTTTGCTGGCTGAGCGCGTCTGTACCGGCTTTAACTTCCTCCTCTATTCGCCGCATCTCTTCCATCACCGCTTCGTTGTGCAGTTGGCGGCGGATACCGTCCATGTCGATCTCTTTTTCTATTTCGTTCTTCACGCCAGTAAAGGATCTTTGTAGTCGCCCCACCCATAAGCCTAATGTTCGTAGCGTTTCAGGCAGGCGCTCTGGCCCAATCACCAGCAGGATCACCACTATGATGACCATAGTTTCAATTGTGCTTATGCCATCAAACATTATGCAGTGACGCTGTTAGAGAGTGTTGTGAAGGGTGCATGGTAAAGGCAAGCTTACGGAGTTTTATGCTCTTCTTTGCTCTGGGCAGACTCGGTAGTTTGAGTCTCACCATTGATGACCTTAGCTTGGGCTGCCGACGCATCTTTATCTTCAGCTTTATCTTCCTCAGAAACAGCGCTCCTAAATCCTTTGATAGCACTGCCTAAGTCTGAGCCAATGCTTTTTAGTCGCTTGGGTCCAAATACCAATAGAACGATGGCTAGAATTACCAGTAGTTCAGTCATTCCTAATCCAAACATGTTCTTACTCCGTTCTCGTAATTTGTATAAGTTGTTACTTCAGAGCCTATTGCTAAGCCAATTTAAAAGCTTACTGCCTATTTTGAAGCATAGACATTGTCGCAAATAACGCCTTAGTTTTGCCTGTAACGCCACGATTGCCAGAAAGGCTATTCCCGCCCGGCTTTTTCTTCAATACCGCCAATGCCAAACCGATCAGCTAATTCTTCCAGTACATCTTGGGCGGTTAAGTCTAAATCGCTGAGCATCACCATTGAGTGAAACCAAAGGTCAGCTACCTCTTTTATAACTTCGTCTTTTTGCGTTGGATCCATCTCTGCGTCCTTCGCGGCAATAATGACTTCTGTCGCTTCCTCACCAATTTTTTCCAGAATTTTGTTCAGCCCCGCTTGGTGCAGCGATGCGACATAAGATTCACCCGCGCGCTGGTTTTTTCTGTCTGCAAGAACTTCAGTTAAGTCATCTAGTATGTTCATCTGATTTCCTCATCAACTGCAGCCATTATTGCCCGGGCTCATGGTGAAGGACAGGCCTATTAGTGAGCGTCGAGTTTATACCTAAACGCTCGCCTAGTTTGCGCTAAATACTAAGGGTAGCAATGATGCCATGCCAGACTCGCCGCCGGTTTCGCCGGCAAAATTTGCGCCAAATATGGCCGCACAAGCAACAATAACAATCAGAACAAAAAAGCCGCGTCTTCGCTTGCGTTGCATCTGTGCCAGCTGATCCTGTAGCTGACGAATTTCGTTGTTTTGCTTAGCCAGCTCAAGTCGCAAGGTCATCTGACCGTCGTCTTTCAGTAATTGCGGTAAGCGGTGTAATTCTGATAAAAGTTTGGGTCCTTGTTCCGCCAGATCTGTAATGATCGCCAATGGGCCAAGATTGCGCTGGGCCCAGCGCTGCATAAAGGGCTCTGCGGTCTCCCAAAGATCCAACTCGGGATATAGCTGCCTGCCCAGTCCTTCTATGTACAGTAGTGTCTTTTGTAGCAACACCAGCTGCGGCTGAATTTCCATTTCAAATTCGCTGGCGGTCTCCAAAAGCTCCCCCATAAACGGACCAAAAGAAATTTCGCTCAGCGGCTTAGCAAAAATCGGTTCGCAGACTGCTTCTATAACCGCCTCAAACGCATCCGGGTCCGTGGTGATAGGTACCCAGCCGGAGCGAATGTGTAGATCTACTACCTTGCGATAATCTCGGTGGAAAAAAGCCAGGATATTTTGCGCCAGGTAGAATTTATCTTCATCGGTAAGCGACCCCACAATGGCGCAGTCTAGGGCTACATACATAGGATCGCTTGGATTTGATACGTCAATTAGAACATTGCCAGGGTGCATGTCCGCATGGAAAAAGTTGTGTTCAAAGACTTGGGTGAAAAAAGTTTCCACGCCTTTGTGCGCGAGCACGCGCATATCTATGTTTGCCGCCTTTAGCGCTTCCACATTGCCAATAGACGGCGCAAATATTTGCTCCATCACTAGCATATTGTGTCGTGTGAACTGAGCATAAAGTCGGGGAACGTAAAGCAGGGAAGAATCTGCAAAGTTACGCCTGAGTTGAATTTGATTGCGCGCCTCGCTGAACATATTCAATTCAAGTAACAGCGTCTCTAAGTGGTCCTGCATAACTCGTGGCAGGTGTATGCGCCGAACTATCGCAAAGCGGCTATCCAAATATTTAGCAATATGAATAAGCAGTGTCATGTCGCGGTTTATCAGGGTTTCAATGTTGGGGCGCACAATTTTGATAACCACCGCGGTACCGTTTTGCAATTTTGCTTGGTGCACTTGCGCGATTGAAGCACTGGCGATAGGGGTGGGATCAATGGACAGAAAAGCGTCGGTCTGGCCGATAGATTTTTCTACCTCAGCCTGAATGTCCAAATTTGCAACAGGGTCTACTTTGTCTTGAAGTTTAGCTAACGCTTGGCAGACTTCTATGCCAAGTATGTCGGGTCGTGTGGAAAGCAGTTGGCCTATCTTTATATAGACTGGCCCCATTTGTTCCAGCGTATGCAGTAAGCGTAAGCCCAACGGCTTTTTGCCAAGCGGCAAAATGGTTTGTAGAAATATTACTGTCCACCGCACTGGTCGGCTGGGAATAGACTGAGCAGGTATAAAATGATGCAGCCTGTTGCCAAAGCATTTGCTAACAAGTTTGAGTAACTGGAGCCAATCCGCCCGGGTCATGGGTTGGTGGTGTCCCGCGCTGTACGTTCTCGATCTAAGATCTTTGCGCTCAATCTATCTACACGTAAACGCAACGCATCTAGCTCAGCAAGGTGATCAGTGAACGCTTCTGTGCTGGTGAAGCGGTCGGCTATTTTGCTGCTGGCATTGTGCGCAATATCCTCGCCGAGATTTGATGCGAAGTTTGTGAAAGCGGACAACCCCATTTCTAGGGCCGCCGCTACCTTGTTTGCTCTCTGTGCGCCGAGTACCGCGCCCAGTGGCGTTACTAAATCGGGATAAAAGTCTTTGATAAGAGCGCTCAATTCTAACAATAGCGTTTCGTCGCCATCAATCTGGATTTCTGTAGAGCTACCGCCACTTGCTAAAGCCTTGGCCAAATTCGGCGCACTGCCCTGAATGGCCACATTGGGATTGGTTGCAGGGCCGTTGCGCAGTTCAATACTATTTTCACCTAAGACTAGGTGCCACACCTTTGTTGGCGCAGTGCACCGGATCTCAATGATTTGCCCAGCAATAGGCGCCATTTTTCTGGCAAGCGTAGGGTCTAGGGCCGCAGCTTGGCGGCAAACCAGATTGACGAAATCTGCTAAAAATTTGTCGAGTATTTCAATTGTTGCGAAACCCATAGCAACGCTCTAGTGAGCGGCCAAAGGCTTAACGCCGCGGTGAATGGCGGCTACGCCACCGACTAGATTGTGATACTGAGTTTCTTCAAAGCCTGCGTCTTCAAACATCTGTTTCAGCGCTTTTTGGTCTGGGTGGACGCGAATTGAATCTACCAAATATTGATAAGGTTGGGCGTCGCCAACGAAAAATTTGCCCACTGGAGGCCACAATGTTTGAAAAACTTTATAGGCAGATTCTAATAATGGATCTTGTGGTTTAGAAAACTCCAACACCAATAATGGCGCGCCTGGTTTGAGTACGCGCAGTAACTCGCCTAAGGCTTGATCTTTGTCTGTGAAGTTTCTAATACCAAAGCTGATGCACGCGCAGTCGAATGAGTTGTCAGCAAAGGGCAGTGCTTCTGCCGGAGCGCGGCAGAATTGCACCTGGGACATGCCTTCATCAAGGAGCCTGTTGCGACCTACTCGCATCATGGGTTCGTTCAGATCGGTCAATATCACCCGCCCGGTTTCCCCAACAACTGGTGCAAACAGTTCAGCCATATCTCCGGTGCCGCCCGCTAAGTCCAGTATGTTGTGTCCGGTTCGCGCACCTGACATTTGCAGCACCATGCGCTTAAAAATGCGGTGGGTGCCGAAGGACATAAGATCGTTCATTACATCGTAACGATCTGCGACGGCTTTAAACACGTCGCCCACGCGCTTGGTTTTTTCTTCAGGGGAGACTTTTTGATAACCGAAGTTAACCTCTTCCTGAGCATGGTTTGCCGCTTGTGCGTTCTCTTTTACATCAGACATATGTGGACTTATCTTTCTTTGTTTAAGGCGTTTGCTTAGGGTCGTCTTTTAAAGGGCTTTCCGCTTACTGTCTGTACTCTTTGTACTTTCAGTTCTCTCTATATATCTTTATATAGGAGGGGTCAGCAGACCATACGTAACGGTCAGCTTTTTGGCGACCATTGATTCACCGGAATATTCGGCAGTCGTGAGGCATTGGCTTGTTTAAGTTCAGTTAAATAGTCCTGCCAAAAGGTATCTTGATTGCTGCCTATCTCATTCAAGTATGACCACGCAAATATGCCGGTGTCGTGACCATCGTCAAAGGTAATGCGGATGGCATAGTTGCCAACGGCTTCGATTTGTTTAATGCCTACATTCTTTTTGCCGGTTTGTAGCTTACGTTCTTCGCTAGAATGTCCGCGCACTTCAGCAGACGGAGAGTACACGCGGAGTAACTCAGCGGGCAAATTAAAGGTCACGTCCTCCCAGCGAATTTCCAGCACATGGGCAATTTTATGGTAGGTAATATTTATCGGTGCTTGCATGACAGCCTCTAAAGAATAAACCGAGACAAGTCGGTGTTGCTGACCAGGTTTGCTAAATGCTCATTCACATAAGCTTCGTCTACAGTGACAGTAGAATCCGCTAGGTCGTTGGCTGAAAAAGAAAGTTCTTCTAACAGCCTTTCCAAAACGGTGTGCAGGCGGCGCGCGCCAATGTTTTCTGTGCCTTCGTTGACCTGCCACGCTAAGTGAGCAATCCGCGCTATGCCTTCTTTGGCGAATTCTAGTGCAACGCCCTCTATCGCCATCAGCGCCTGGTATTGCTCGGTGAGGCTGGCTTTGGGTTCGGTGAGTATGCGCTCAAAATCTTCAGGGGTTAACGCGCTTAATTCCACTCGGATAGGCAAGCGGCCTTGTAGTTCAGGAATTAAATCGGAAGGTTTGGCGAGGTGAAATGCGCCAGATGCGATAAATAAAATGTGGTCGGTTTTAATGACACCGTATTTGGTGGAAACAGAGCAGCCTTCAATAAGCGGCAGCAGGTCTCTTTGCACGCCCTCACGAGATACATCTGCGCCGGTGGTTTCCGAGCGCTTGGCTACTTTATCTAGCTCATCAATGAAGACAATGCCCGTTTGTTCTACTGCGTGCAGCGCTTGGCTTTTTATTTCGTCTTCGTTAATCAGCTTGGCCGCCTCTTCCTCGCGAACTCTTTTCAGTGCTTCCTTTATAGTCAGGCGTTGGCTACTTTTCTTGCCCTGGCCCATGTTGCTGAACATGCTTTGCAGTTGGCTGGTCATTTCTTCCATGCCCGGTGGGGTCATGATTTCCACACCAATGTTCACTTGATCCAAATCTATATCAATTTCTTTGTCGTCTAACTCGCCCTGACGTAATTTTTTACGGAACATTTGTCGGGTGCTAGATTCCTCGCTTGCTGGCGTGTCTTCGCTTTCGTTGCGTGGCTCCGGTAGCAAAATATCCAGAATGCGATCTTCAGCACGGTCCTCGGCTGATGTTTGCACGGCCTGCATCTGCTCTTCGCGCAGCATGTTTATGGACGTATCCATAAGGTCGCGGATAATAGATTCTACATCGCGGCCTACGTAGCCCACTTCGGTGAATTTGGTGGCTTCCACTTTAATGAAGGGGGCGTTCGCCAGTTTGGCTAAACGTCGCGCAATTTCGGTTTTACCCACGCCGGTGGGGCCAATCATCAAAATATTCTTTGGGCTGACTTCATTGCGCAAATCAGTGACCAGTTGCAGTCGCCGCCAGCGGTTGCGCAGTGCAATAGCCACCGCACGCTTGGCCTCGCTTTGCCCGATAATGTGACGATCTAGCTCGTGAACAATTTCAGCCGGTGTCAGCTGTTGCAGGTTATTCATAATTACAGGCCTTAGTCGGCCGCTTAGGCAATGCTAAGCGTCTCGACGGTGAAAGAGTGGTTGGTATAAATGCAGATGTCGCCAGCGATACCCAGTGCTTTAGTTACCACCTCTTCGGGAGGCAGCTGAGTATTATCTGCCAAGGCGATGGCCGCTGCCCGGGCGAAGTTGCCGCCTGAGCCAATGGCCAAAATACCGGCCTCTGGTTCTATCACGTCGCCGTTGCCACTGATTAACAAGGTGGCGGTGGTGTCTGCAACAATCAACATTGCCTCAAGTTTGCGCAGCGCACGGTCTGTGCGCCATTCTTTGGCCAGCTCCACAGCCGCCCGGGCCAGTTGGCCGTGATATTTCTCCAGCGCGGCTTCAAAACGTTCAAACAAAGTAAAAGCATCTGCAGTACTGCCAGCAAAGCCCGCTATAACGCGCTCTTGGTAGAGTTTGCGTACTTTAATGGCGTTGCCTTTCATGACGGTATCGCCCAATGACACTTGGCCGTCGCCGCCCACACAGACTTGCTTGTCGTCGCGTACGCTTAAAATCGTCGTACCATGAAATTCTTGCATTGATTGTTCTCAGATTAAATCAAATTAGGGGCGATAGAATAGTGGGGTTGCAACCCAGACAATTCAATTGCCAGCTTAGCTAACTGCGGTAATTGTGCTAGCCATTCGGTGACGCACTGGCTCATACATTGGCCCATAGTTTGGGTGATAACTTGAGTCATATTTTAGACAGTGGGTAGCATGTATCGCCGTGCTCAAACTGTTGCCACCACTAGTTGATCCGTATTGCCGTAAGGTTTTGTTGTCGTAGGCGGGTCATTGCTCGATCTGCGTAAACCTTTTCGCTGAACGGACCGACAACCACTCGATACCACGTTTCTCCTGACACTTCTGAAGTCTCAATGGAGCTAGGTAGGTCTGTGAGCAACAGTTTGGCTCTTAATACATTGGCATCGTCTTCGCTGCGAAATGAAGCTGCTTGAATCCTAAAAACTTTTTCCGCGTTAGTGCTTGCTGGCGGCGCCGAGTAAGTATTGGGATTGGCGGCCACTTCGTTATTTTTCAGCAAGTCAGGAAACTCAAACCTAATTTTGGGTGCCTCTTGTGTTTCTACCACAGAGTTCTGCGCAGGGGTTGAAGTGCCAATGATTTCAGGCGCGTAAGCGGCAACCAATACAACGACTGCACCAACAATAGCGCCAGAAGAAAAACTTGGCGCATGAAAAGTAATTTTGTTTTTGGTAGGCGTGCGCCGTTTGGCTGGCTTGCGAGCTGCCGGCTTGCGTTTTTTGGGACTGGTGCGTTCGGCGAAATCTTTATTCATCGGCCTAAGTTAAGTACTCGGTTGGTGGTAATAATGATACAGGCCGCGGCGCGTTGAGGCGAACTGGGATCGCTGAAAATGCTGTAGGTTTTATCTACTTGGCCTACAACGCGTCGTAGGGGTCAACGTCGATAGACCAGCGCAGTTGGGCTGGTACTTTGGGTCTGCCAAGGCCGTGTAAGAGTTGGTGTAGCTGGCTGCGACTAGGGGCTATGAGCATCAATTGATAGCGAAACCTGTTGGCAATACGCGCCATAGGCGCAGGTATCGGGCCCATAACTTCCACTTGGTTGCGGCCCATACTGGTTAAAGTATTTTTGCAGGTCTGTAAAAAATCTAAGGCAAGGCGGCCATCTTCGGACTCAGCTCGAAGCATAGCCATGGGCAAAATTGGCGGTAGCCCGGCCTCCTCTCTGGTTTTTAGCTCCTCTTGAGCAAAACCGTCGTAGCCATCCTCTATTAGTCTCGTAAGCATTGGGTTGTCTGGCTGGTAAGACTGAATCCATACTTCTCCAGGGCGTTCAGCCCTTCCAGCGCGTCCAGCCACCTGCACAACCAACTGCGCAGTGCGCTCCGGCGCACGAAAATCTGGGCTCAAAAAACCACTGTCAGCATTGAGTACCACAACCAATGTCACCGAAGGAAAGTGGTGGCCCTTGGCCAGCATTTGAGTGCCCACCATAATGCACGAAGAACCCTCATTGATTTTGTCCAACTGTTCGCCCAATTGCCGGTTGGTGCGAGTGGTGTCACGGTCAACACGGTAGATGGGCACCTCTGGAAATAACGCTTCCACGGCATCTTCCGCGCGCTGCGTACCAAGGCCTACCGGCAGTAAATTGGGTTGTCCGCAGTGTTCACATAGCTCAGGAATTTGGAATTTGAGCATACAGTGGTGGCAAATCATTTGCGCAGGCGAGCGGTGCAGCGTGAGCTTGGCGTCACAGTCAGAGCAGTGACATTGCCAGCCACAGGACTGACACAGCAACGTTGGTGCAAAGCCGCGCCGATTCAGATAAATCAGCACCTGACCTTTGGCGGTTAAATGGTGACGAATCACGTCGATCAACGTTCTAGAAAAACCGTCTTGCAGCGTTTGCCCGCGCAGATCAATTAAATGGTAAGACGGCATGCTCGCACCGCCCGCCCGGTGGGGTAACTTGAGCAAAGTGTAGCGCTTGCGCGACACATTATAGAGCGACTCCAGCGACGGCGTGGCAGAACCCAGCACCAATGGAATGCCAAGGCTGTGCGCGCGCTTGGCGGTAAGATCCCGCGCAGAGTAACGCAAACCCTCTTGCTGTTTGTAGGAACTGTCGTGTTCCTCATCAACAATAATAAGGTCCAGTTGCTTAAACGGAGTGAACACCGCAGAGCGGGTGCCGATCAAAATATTCAGCTCGCCATCGCGGCAGCGCAGCCATGTCTGCAAACGTTGCTTATCAGTTAACGCCGAGTGCAGCATGCCCACCTGGCCAAAGCGCTTTTCGAAACGCGCCAGGGTTTGGGGTGTAAGCGCGATTTCTGGTACCAGTACCATCACTTGGCCGCCGCGAGCCAACACCGGCGCCATACTTTGTAAGTACACTTCGGTTTTACCACTGCCGGTGACGCCCTCTAAAAGCAAAACCTCAAAGCGACCGGCAGCTGCTTCAATGGCGTCAATAGCCGCATGCTGTTCGGCGCTGGCATCCAAGGCCGGTGCTTTTGCCGCAAGCGCTCGGCGGGGTGCCGCAGAAACGCGAGTAATCACTTCCAGTTCGGCCAGTTTGTTAATCATCGCCCGACTAAAACCAGCTTCCACCAAAGCCTTGCCAGCAATCACGGGGTACTCCGCTAAGTGCTGGCTCATATATTCAACAAGTGCGGTCTGTTTTGGCGCGCGCGCGTTGGTGTACTGCGCATTAGCCAAATGCCAAAAATCCTCCTCCTCCAACACGAAAGGCAGACCTTTGCGTGCGGCATTGGGCAAAATGGTCGCCAGAACCTCGCCCAGCGGGTGGTGGTAATAGGCACTCATCCAGTGAGCCAAGTCCAGTAGCTCACCGGTAATGGCGGCGTCATCGTCAATTATTTCGTTAATTGGCTTAGGGCTTTTATGCGGGCTGGTGACGTCAACGTTCACGCAAACACCAATGGTTTGAGTGCGACCGAAAGGCACGCTTAGGCGAGCGCCTACATTAGGAATGGGCATATCCTCAGGCACGCTGTAGTCATAAACCGCGTGCAATGGGCGCGGAACAGCTACTTGGATAATTCGATTTGCCTGACTCATAAGGCATTCTACGGAGAGTTGAGCCAAGTGCGAAGCCTAGGGAGGAAAGATTGCGAGATTGGCAAGATTGGCAAGATTAATGAGTGAAGATTGGTGGGTAAAACCTGAGGGCTAATGCTCGGTTAACTTAGTTATGAAAACGATAACAGCAGAAACTTGGATTATAAATTGGACCATAAGCATGCCTACGCCGGTCGCGCTACAAAAGCGAACTTATCATCCGCTGCAAAACCGCATGACTTATAAAAATTGTGAGTGGCTTCACGCGCCGACCCAGTCTGAAGCATCACTTTGTAGCACCCATGCGTCCAAGCAAGCTTAAGTGCGTGCCTAATAATTGCTTTGCCGTAGCCTAGGTTCCTCAGCTTTTGTTCGGTTACCACGTTCTCAATGATGCCGTAGGGAGAGGCATTGCGAGTCAAATTGGGTATCAGGTTGAGATAACAGGTGGCGACGATGTTTGCATCGACTACCCCAACAAACAAAAATAGGTGTTCAGAGCTAGTGATTGACTCGAATAGGGATACATTTCTTCCGTCAGATATTGCAGGATCTTCGGGGTGGAGTTGCGAGTAAAGTTCTAATATCTGTCCGAAATCACCTAGGCATGCTTCGCGGATAATCATGCTTATTGTTTCCTCGGTTGTAGCTAATGTCTAAATAAATCCCAACACGCCAATTGTCCACCCGCTTCACCCAAGAAGGAGGCGGATAGTGGGTACCTTGGCCTAGAGTTTTGGCCGTGCTCTAGTGCCTATTTTATAGCCACACCAAGGTTGCCAATGGGTCGACTTCTGTTAAACTCTGCGACCTTAAAATTTTGACGACGGTTAGCCGCTATGAAGCCTGAAATACATCCTGAGTACAACATCGTGAAGGCAACGTGCAGTTGCGGCGCTGAACTCCAAATTGGCACCACGCTTAAAGATGACCTCCACTTGGATGTTTGCTCAAACTGCCACCCTTTCTACACTGGTAAGCAGAAGATTTTAGACACTGGTGGCCGTGTAGAGAAGTTCCGTCAGCGTTTTGCTAAAAGAAGCAGCAGCGGCAGCTAGACCTTCGATTTAGGTTCTTAATTTGGGCCTATTGATTAGTAAACATTCTGTTTGCCTCACTGTTCTGGTGGGGCTGCGTAGGTAGGACTCTTTCTTCTTTTGTCGCACTTTGCCGCATTTGCGCAAATCAACACTGATGTGCTGTTTTGCTCACAAACTGCCTTTTACACCTCTCCATTAACAGCCTCCTGTCGCCGAAACTGGCAATTGGTGTCTTACTGCTTCCATTTCTTAAATTAGTCTGTATATCCTTACGGTCTGTTCTTTCTTTTTGTTTTTTTGCGTTTTGCCTACTTTGCTGTCTAATTTTGAGCACTGCTAAATGACCCAAAATATTTTTACCCCGAACATTGCCAACCGCGTCTGGAGTTTTGTTGCAGCACTCGCCTTGACGCTTGCCCTTACTTTACCCGCGCCTGCCCATGCGGGTCCCGGCGCTGAGATGTACAACGAATTTTTGGAAAAGGGCATTATCTATCCTGATGACGAGTGGCAGGCATACGTCACCGAGATTGGTGAGCGCTTACTTGCGGTGTCGCCGCATGCAGGCCGAACCTATACCTTTGTGGTGGTGGATCAGCCTATTGTTAATGCGTGGGCTACGCCGGACGCATACATCTTTGTCACCCGCGGCATTTTGGCCTTCTTTAATAATGAAGATGAATTGGCGGCGGTGCTTGGCCATGAGATCGGTCACGTAGTGGGTGCCCATTCCAAGCGCACTATCGCTCGGGACCGCCTGGGTAAAATTCTGGGTTTTTTGGGTACTTTTGCTACCGGTTCCAGTGCCACTTATGGTTTGGCCAACACCATTAGCACCACTGCGTTGGCGGGTTATCGCCGTGAGCACGAGTTAGAGGCAGATGAGATAGGCACCGATCTTATTTTGCGTGCTGGATATAACCCTCGGGCGTTATTGGCAAGTATTCAACAGTTGCGCGACCACGACGATTTTCAGCGCACGGTTAAAAACGCCCCGACTATTTACCACGGCTTACTCGGCAGTCACCCAGCTCACAACAAGCGCCTAAATGAGTTGGTTGAGCAGTCTCAGCATTTGCAGTTGGTTGATCTGCCAGAACCCGAACGTGAGTACTATGCAATGTTGCCGGGCCTGCGCTTTGGTGATGAATCTGCCACGGGGGTTGTGCACGAGGGTGTTTACTACCACGGCGCGTTGAGGTTAAAAATTGCCTTCCCCAACGGCTGGGATGTTCAGGCAACGTCTTCAGAGGTGTTTGGCAGGGAGCCGAATGGCGAAGGCACTATGTCTGCTAGGCGCACCAGCTTGCCCACCGAGACTCAAACGCCGGAAGAATATTTAACCAAAACTTTGCGCCGCGACGACTTGGAGAATGGTGAAGAAATTCAGGCTGGTCCGTATGGTGGTTACTTGGCTTCTATAAAGGTGCCGGGTGAAACACCGAAGTTGCGCAAAATTGCGGTGCTGTACAAAGAAAACGGCGTTTACGTTTTTAATGGTGAAATTAAGGACAAGGGTGACCCTGTTGCCTTTGAAAAACTGTTTAAGGATATGGTGACATCTTTTCGCCCCATGTCCGCTGACGATCTGCGCTTAATCAACAAGCAGAGTATTGCCTTAGTTGAGGCGCGCCCCGGCGATACTTATGCAAAGTTGGCGGCGAAGATGTCTATTAAGGTGAACGGCGAGGAGACTTTGCGGGTGATTAATGGCCATCATCCTAGAGGCGAGCCAAGGGCCGGAGACCTGATTAAGGTTATTCAATAGCTCGTTTAATAGTTTGTTTCGGCCCATTCAATAGCTGGCGCGCTAACTAACCCGCGTCAGTTTTCTAATCCGCTCTAGAACAGATCTACCGCCCGAATGGTTTCAACCTCGCCGCCGCCCTGATTCGTGGACTGCGCTGCATTGGGTGCATTTTCAGTCAGGAATATCTCGGAAATGCCATTAGGGTTCGAAGGTGAAACTGCCTCGCCTGTTTTGGGATCCACTTTTATCGTCACCACGCCCGCGGGTTGGCTTGGCAAGATCTCAGGTACATCTACCAATGCTACCTTCATAAAGTCTATCCAAATAGGCAGTGGAATATTAGAGCCGTAAGCATTGCTGCCTAACGGATCTTGCCCGCTGAAGCCGACCCAAACACTGGCTACTAAGCTGCTGTTGAAGCCGTTGAACCAAGTGTCCGCGGCGTCGTTGGTGGTGCCCGTTTTGCCAGCGAGATCGTTACGCTTAAGCACAAGGGCGCGGCGTCCAGTGCCTCGCTTCACTACATCTCTAAGCATGGACTGCATAATGAATGCGTTGCGTTCGTCTAATACCCGAGGCGCATACTTGGCTTGGGTCGCGGTTTGACCAATGCTTTCAACCAGATCTTCTAGCGAATTGTTATCCATTAGCCAGTCAGTTGGGTCCGCTGCAAGCGACTGCCGCCTACTAGCTGCAGTGTTTGCTGCGGGTTCTTCTTCCGCTGGGCAGTTGCGACAAACTTTTGGCGACTTATTGGCAAAGACCACTTGGCCGTTTTGGTTAACAATTCGGTCTATGATTTGCGGCTCTACCAGATAGCCGCCGTTAGCGAGCACAGCGTAGGCCTTGGCCATATCTAAGGGTGCAACCGTCATGGTGCCGCCGCCGATGGCCAGTTGTGTGTTGCGCGGGAACGAACTGGTATCAAAACCAAAACGCTTTACATGGTTGAGCACTTTGCCGGCGCCAACGCGCAGTAGTACGCGCATAGAGACCAAGTTAATAGATCGGTACAGTGCCTCGCGCAAACGTGTTGGTCCGTTATAGCGATTGTTGTCGTTGTCGGGCCGGTACTGAGATTCCAAGTTCTTGTCGTCAAAAACCAGCGGCGCATCAAGGAAAATATCCGCTGGGGTAACGCCGTTGGCTATTGCCGTTGAGTACAAGAAGGGTTTAAAGCCAGAACCCGGTTGCCGCGTGGACTGCAACGCATAGTTATACTGATTGCGGTAAAAGTCGTAGCCGCCCACCATGGCTTTAACATCGCCGCTCTCCGGATCTAGCGAGACCAGCGCTCCTTGTATTTCTGGTAGCTGTGCCAGTTGCCAAGATGCTTGTTTGGTTTTGTCGGAAAACCGCTTTTGCAGGCGAATGATGTCGCCTACGGCGACTACCTGACCAATAGAAGTGAGCGGTGGCCCTCGACGATCTACGTCTACGTACGCTCTAGCCCATAAGGAGTTGAGCCGTGTAATAGAGTGGGCTTGCCCGTCTAACGTATAAGCTATGGCCTCTTGCTCGCCCACTTGGGTGACAATTGCTGGCACCATGTCGGTAAAAATCTTTATATTTTGCAGAGGTGCCAAAATCTCTTCATTGATTGGTTGCACTAACTCTCTTTGAAAGCCGTTGGGGTTTGCTTCCAACTCTTGGGCGAGGGTTTCATCTTCTTTTGTTGAAAATTGGGCATTGATCAAGCTGATTATGTCTGCTGATGCCACAGCTTCAGGTCCGCGGTAGCCGTGACCTCGATCATACTTTTCAAGCCCCTTGCGCATAGCCGCAACGCCAGCAGCCTGCATGTTCGCATCTAGGGTGGTGTAAATTTCATACCCACCTGTGTACAGATCCGCAAATTGCCCCTGCACTTGCTGACGCGCCCATTCAGCGGCATAGGGGCTGGGTAGGTCTAGGGTGCGTGCGTAAACCTGAGCGCTCAGCGGCGTTTTCACTGCTTGGTCATACTCAGCCCGAGTGATTGAGTTTTGACTCAGCATACGCCCCAACACTTGATTGCGTCGACGTAGCGCCCAAGTGGGGCCATTAATGGGGTTGCCAGCTTCAGGCCTTTGCGGAATACCGGCCAGCATTGCCAACTGTTCTAACTTTAGGTCTTTGAGTGATTTGCCGTAGTAAGTGAGCGCCGCTGCTTCTGCGCCGTATGCCCTTTTACCAAAGGGCACAATGTTGATGTACAGCTCCAAAATTTCGTCTTTGCTCAGCTCTTGCTCAATCTTCAACGCCAAAAGCATCTCTTTGAACTTTCTGAGGAATTTGCGCTCTAGGGTAAAAGACACGTTACGGGCGAGCTGCATGGTAATGGTGCTGGCGCCCCCGGCTTTACCTCCGGTAGGTGCAACCATGCTGCCAATTAGCTGAAAAATATCGTTGGTTAGAGAAATGTAGTCTATGCCGTTATGGTCATAGAAACGTTTGTCTTCGGTGTCCAAAATGGCATTAATAAATTGTGGCGGCACATCCTTTATAGAAATGGGTATGAGCCGGCGTTCGCCAAACTCGCCTATCAGCTCGCCGCCGCTGGCATAAATGCGCAAAGGCGTTTGCAATTCAACGTTGCGAAAAGTCTCCGCTTTGGGGATTTGCGGGTCTAGGTAGATGTAAATACCCGCCAAACCAATTCCTACCGCGCACAGTGAACTTATGCCTAAGTTGACTAGGAATAACAGAATTTTTCGTACTCGACTGGGCCGAGGAGAGGTTGCCATGATGATATTCGATAAGGTTTTTCGCAGAGCTGTTTAATCATAACCAACCCTATGCAGGTAGCAACAGTCGCGGGCCATTCTTTGTGCAAATGGGCTTGTTTGGGGGCGGCAAAAACCCCAACCGCCGGAGGTTATTACTCACGTGTTTTGCCGTCATTGCAATGGGTATTGCGGGGTAGATATTCGAAACTACATTTTTCCGGCGCGTGCGGCATTCAAATAATCACCAGCTTGCGCATTCCTATTCATGATGGACAACATTAAGTGCGAGAGGCGGTAATTCATTCTGTGCTGAAATTGCTTAACCATTTTTTCTCGTTTGCGGCGCTTGTGGCACGCAGTTTTGCGGCTTTTTTGAGGCTCCTCTTTTCGGGTGGGCAACAATCGCGCTCTAAGGTCGGCATTGATATTACCGATAAAAGCATATGCCTGGTTGAATTGTCCTGGCAGCGCTTTTCACCCTTTCGTTGTTGGGTGAGTTTACACCTCCTATATAAAGGCCTTTGTGCGTGCAGAAATAGGCTGAACAGGCTTTGCCTCAAATTGACGGGTCACTATATGGACCCACTGATGCTTATCCCCCAACCCAAGGCTCCAGCGTCGGGGTTTTGGCAAATTGCATCACTACTACATATTCCGGTTGGGCAGGGGGTAGTGCTCAATGGCGAGGTTGCCCAGTCAGACAAGTTAGCTAACGCCATGGCTGCAGTTGTGCGGGAGGCCAAAGGCGCTGTGAAAGAAGTGGCTTTGTCTGTGGATGCGCATCTAGTTTTTCAAATTCCGCTTGGGCCGGTGGCGCATTACTTTGGTGCTCGCTGGGAGCTGAATTTTGATTCGCTGCCAAAAAATCCGAACACCTTGGTATTACAAGACGCCCAGGCCATTCAACTGACCCAGCAACTTATTAGCCAACAAGACATTGAGCTGCCTCTGCCAATCCATCAGGTATTTTTGATGTATGTGGTAGATGCTGGCAACGGTGCCAATGAGGGTGGCGAAGTAAAGGCCGAGCCAAAAAATTACGACCCAGATTCTGCAGCGCTGGTTTTAGTTGGATGTCCGCGCAAAGAGGTAAGCTCGCGGGAGCAGTTGCTTGCGAACGTACGCCTCCAATTACATGTGCTTGAACCGCGCACTAATGCCGCGCTAAGGGCAATTGGGTTAATAGACCCTACATTAAGGCCGCGTCTTTTGGGTCAAGTATGGGTTTGGATCAGTTTAGAAAATTCTGTCGCCACGGTTCAACTAGTGGACGGCATGCAAAGATTAGAGGGGCAAGCAGATCTAAACACAGATGCGCTGCAAACTTATTTGAATTACTGCATCGGTTGGGCGGGAAGTGCATTGCGAGACATTTTTGTGTCGTGGACCGGAACGCCAATGCTTGCGCCTCTGGAAGAGGGCGCGGTGAACAAACAGTTTGAGCAGGCTGAGACAAATAGAGCGCTCAGAGCGATTGAAGAAATTGCCGTCCAGCTAGATATTTGCGTACACCGTATTAACCCTCTGCGCCCATCAGGCGGTTTCTCCGAGTATTCAGGGTTTGTTAGAGACGTGGCTAAAAAGTTTACTGAAAGTGAACTTAGTGGACCTCGTACTGGTGCGCCTTTAGCGGGCGAATCTGCCGTTGCTTTTGATGCTAATTCTGTCGCTAATTCTATGCAACCAGATTGGTTGGTCGCGCTAGGTTTAGCTTGGGGCTTGATTGACAATCCTCGCCAACTAGATCTGGCAAATATGTGCACAGACATCGCGCCGAAATCTTTGTCGACGGAAAACGCCGGTGTTTGAAATAAACCTCGCGCCTTGGCGCAAGTATCAGCGGCAGCGTACAGCGCGTTTATTCCTGCTTTGGTTGATTATGGGGTGGCTGGTTGTTTGGGCCTTAACCGCAATCGGCAGTTTATATTTGCAGCAAACTGTTAAACAACAATCTAGCCAAAGAGTGAGGTTAGAAGAGCGTATGGCCACGCATCAACACGCCATAGACGGGCTAGCAGCTGAGGCGCAATCAAAAAGTAAAATTCTGGAACGTGCAGCCGAGCTTGAGATGCTACTGAGTTCCCGTTTTAGGGGGCATCAGATTTTACTTGTGCTTGCTCATTCCGCCCCTGACAACGCGCGCTATGTGGAAGTTGATTTCGGTGGTGGCGGATTAACTGTAGTTGGCATAGCAGCGTCTAATCAGGCAGTGGCGCAGCTAATTGATGCTGTTTCAGAATCTTACTTGGCACTGCCTATGCAATTAATGAGCGCTGAATCGACTAGGGAGAAAGGACACGCGTTAGGCGTCTCCTCTGAGCATTCTGGGTTTGAAAATATAGTAACACCCGTTCGCTTCCAAATTTATGGTGAAGCTGCGGCACCCCAAAACGATGGGTTAGAAAAGATAATATGAAAATTAGTCTCGATACTGCTTTTTCTACAATTGCTTCAACCACAAGTGACTATTTCCAACACGTTTCGTTTTTGTCCTTTCGTCAAAAAATAATAATCTTTTGCGTTTCTACTTTAGTTGCAGGCATTACGGCTTATCCAGTATTGCTGCATACGACCATTGCTGAAGAGGCGGGGCGTAAACCGTTAACGGAATTGCAGTTGCTTGAGTTGCGGTTAGCCCGTGATCTTGAGGCGTCTCAGAGGAAGGTAGATAAACTCATTGGCGAGGTAGACGAGTACCAAGTTCAGTTGGCGCGCATTCCTCAAAAATATCAGGTCTCTGCAACGCTAACGTACTTAGGTGCTTTGTCAGATTCTATCGCGCTTCAAATCAAACGTATAAAACCCCAAACTTCAAAAGCTCCGAAATCCTCTAGGTCTTCTAGGCCTGCGAGATCTGGTGCTCGCCGGAGAGGCGAGCTTGTCGCCGCCGCCCAGTTTTTGACCCAAGTGTTTGATTTAACGCTGCGTGGTGAATATCACCAATTCGTCGAATTCTTGCAGCAGTTGGCGCTGTCATCCCATGTCGTTGTAGTTGAAGAAATGAAAATTACCGGTGACCAAACCAGTCCAATTCTTAAGGCGCGGTTTAGGTTGAAATTCTATTTTTTTAATGAAGAACTGGCTGACGAAATTCAAACCGCGACTTCGAATAAGAACTCAGACGAGAAAAAGCCGTTAGCCTCTATTCAAAAGAGTGGGCAATCGTAGTGATAACTTATCTGATGTATTTCGTGGCTATAAGTGCTTGCTTAGTTTTTACCTCAATAGCTGTGCCTATTCACGTTAACGCCTCGTCACAACTTGATTCGCCAAAAGGCCGCCTGCGTAACCCGTTTAGCAATGCGCTGCCAGCGCAGAATCCTCAATCCAGTAGTGAGCAACTACTAACGGCTAAGCTAGCGCAGCAACCGTCGCCTCAATTAGCAAACTGGCAAATAACTGACCTGGTTTTGGTCGGCACCATTGCAAGGGCTGGCGTATTCCAAGGTCTGGTGAAAGATCCGCGCAATATGATCCATGTGATAAGCGCTGGCGACATTGTTACTAAGGCGAGGTTTAAAGTATTTGCGGTTAAGCCGGAAGTGGCTCTTCTTTTCTCAGAACCCTCTGAACTCTCCGACTCCCCCCAGCAGCTCGAGCGCTCTAAATTCACTGACCCAAAAAAGGCTCCTGAACAGTCTAAACAACCCAAAGATAACCGCGACGCTTGGGTCAGTCTGAAGTTGAGGCCGGACGCGACGCCTTCCAAGGGGGAACATTAATGAACCTAAATGCCTTAGAGAATGGTTTGACCGAATGCGTGATGCGAAAAAGCAAAGGGTTACACTATCCGCGCACCTTCATTTTTTTTCCAAGCCTCTTCCCACACCTCCTCCCAAGCCTTTTCTCAATCCTCCTCTTAATCCTTACTCTGGCGTCGAATAATAGTTTCGCCCGGGAGACTAACAGCGCCCTTGGGTCCTCTGCAGTCGGTCTTGTTTCCTTGCTGAACGTTTCCCAGTTGAAAATAGTGGCTTCAACTCAACAAAGCTTACCTTACAAAACGCGCATCCCTAAAACAGATGCGCCAACCCACGCTAACCCACAACAAGTTCGTTCAAATCCGCAAGGTTCGGATTTACCAGCTGTACAAACTGAGCAGTTCCAACAAAGCGGGCAGCCGCTCACCTTAGATTTTCAGGACATTGAAGTGCGCCGTGTGCTGCAGCTGTTGGCAGACCTGCGTGACATCAACTTGGTGGTGAGTGAGAACGTCACCGGCAACCTGTCTTTGCGCTTAAAGGACATATCTTGGGAGGACGCGTTAGCAACCATATTGAAGGTAAAAAACTTGGGCCAGCTGCGGTACAACAACGTAATGATCATTTCGCCAGCTGGGGAATTGGCGGCTCAAGAAAAATCAGCCCTTGCTAACGAGCGCGGGGCAGAAACCCTGGCCCCCCTGCAAACTCAATTATTCCGGGTTCGTTATGGAGACGCCAAACGCATGTTGGCGCT
>QXZU01000061.1 GCA_009886205.1 K189A clade bacterium
CAATTTTCAATGACAATAGCGCAAGTAGTCGCTTTGGCTATAAAAAGAACTACCAGGTGGGCGATATCATCACTGTGGTGCTTACCGAATCTACCCAAGCCCAAAGACAAAGCGGGGTGGAAACTGTCAAAGAAGGGTCAAATAGTCCTATGGCAGCCTTGCAAGGGGCATTTGGGCTGTCTGCGGATTTTCCTACAGGATTTAATCGGACCCAGCGAGCACTAAAGGCTACGCCATTCAACGATTTGAAAATCGAGTCCAAGGGCTCTGGATCTGCCAATCAAGCCGCCTCTCTAAATGGCGCCGTTGCGGCAACCGTTATCCAGGTATTACCAAACAATAGTGTTGTCGTGCAGGGGCAAAAGCGTTTAACGCTGAGTGAAGGAAGTGAAACTATACGCATTATTGGCGTTGTTTCGCTAAACGACATACAACCGGATAACACCGTTTTGTCGTCTCGGTTGGCCAATGCTCAAATTTCCTATCGAGGAGCGGGCAACTTAGCATCGGTCGCCAAAGTACCTTGGGGTACTAATGTTCTAAATAAAGTTTGGCCATTTTAATGATTAAAAGATTCACATTCTTAGCAATCCTGATCAGTAGCTTAATCGCGGCGCCGGTTTATGCGGATCGCATTAAAGATCTAACGTCGGTCGCCGGCGCACGCTCAAACCAATTGATGGGTTATGGGCTTGTAGTTGGCCTCGCTGGCACCGGGGACGGTGACAAAATTTCTTTCACCGCGCAAAGCCTGAAGACTGTCCTAGACAAATTAGGCGTTGCTGTAGATGGGCCGGTTTCTAACTATGACTTGTTTACACGAGGCGCTACCAACCTTGCCTATGACAAGACCAAATTAGACAACGTAGCGTCTGTATTGGTAACTGCTACCTTGCCGCCTTTTGCAAAGCCGGGACAGACGATCGACGTCAGCGTGGCCACTATCGGCCTCGCTTCCAGCTTACGCGGCGGTAATCTTATTATGACCGAACTGCGTGGAGCAGACGGTGAAATTTATGCGCTAGCGCAAGGTTCTCTGACAACGACTGGCGTTGAAGTTAACGCTGCGGGCTCTGAGGTAAGCATTGGTGTACCAACAACTGGTCGCGTGCCTAACGGCGCGTTGGTTGAACGATCGGTGAATACACCCTTTGGCACGTCAGAGCACATTGTTCTAAACGCTAATCAAGGTGACTTCACAACCATCAACGCAATTTCTGAAGCCATTAATGAAAACTTTGGTGCCGGTACGGCCAGTGCCATTGATTCACGTTCGGTAGCAGTTCGAGCGCCGCAAGATATGGCATCACGCGTGAGCTTTGTCAGCATGATTGAAAATTTGGATGTAGTGCCAGGAGAACCGAAAGCCCGAGTGGTCGTTAATTCTCGCACAGGCACAGTGGTCATCAGCCGTACAGTTAAGGTAACCGCTGCGGCTGTGACGCAAGGTTCTTTATCGGTGACCATCTCTGCTACTAACGAAGTGGTCCAGCCCAATGCCGCTGTCCTTGGTGACGCCGCAGGCGAGGCGGTTGAACTTGCAAATGCAGAAATCGCTGTTGAGGAGGAGATCAATCCAATGTTTCTTTTCCAGCCCGGCGTAGATCTGCGCGAAATTGTTGAGGCGGTTAACCAAGTTGGTGCTAGCCCCTCCTCGCTTATAGCCATACTCGAAGCGCTGAAAAGCTCTGGCAGTTTGCGCGCTGAGCTGTTGGTTATTTAGGTAGTAACGATGTCTGATTCAAATTTTTCAACAAGCGCCTTAGATTTTGGTCATATGGCGCAAATGCGCGCGGATTCTAAGCTTGGTGACGAATCCGTTACTAAAGAAGCGGCCCAGCAGTTTGAATCAATTTTCATCAATATGATGTTGAAGTCTATGCGCCAAGCCACTGAGCGTTCTGGTTTGCTGGATTCGCAAGCCTCAAAAACCTACGAATCAATGTTCGATCAGCAAATTGCAGTGGAATTGTCTAAGGGCGGTATGTTCGGTGTCGCGAACGTTTTGAACACGCAAATGCACGCTCAGAAGATGGGCCAACCAGAAAGACCTGACGTTAAACCGCTCAACCAAGCGCCTAAATCTTTTGTGATTAACGCAGACCAACCCAGTTACGAAATTCAACGCCCCAAAAATAATGAGGCAATGCCTTTGCCCGGTAGTAGAGGCAAGCTATGACAGATCTAATTTCAGTAGGCGGCGCAGCGATTCGCAACAGTCAACTGGCGTTATCTGTCGTCAGTAACAATATTGCCAACGCGAATACCGAAGGTTATGTCCGCCAAGATCTTGATGTTTCGGAAAATACGCCGACTAAAAACGGACTGTTCTATTTAGGCAGTGGCGCTTTGGCCGAAGGCGTACGCCGCTCCTATGACGGCCAAGTGGAAGCCTCGCTGCGTGCAAGTAGTAGTGATCTGCGTGCACAGACACCTTTGATTGAACATACCGAGCGAATGATAAACGTGCTAGGTAACGAAAGTGCGTCATTGACCCCAGCCCTTGGTTCGTTTTTTGACAGCCTCAAGAGCCTCAGTGTAGACGCTGGTTCAGAGCAATTGCGTACGCATGTGCTCACTGAGTCGGAAATTTTGGCATCGCGGTTTAACGCACTGGCCATTCAATTAGAAAGTTTAGATACCGAGACACAGCAGTTAGCCACCGCCGGGGCAAATGAATTTAATGCCTTGGCTGAACAATTAGCGAATGTGAATGTGGGCTTACAGAAGACCAATGATATTCAAAAGCAGCCCGCAGCATTACTCGATAGCCGAGACAAACTACTGCGTGAAATGTCGGCAATCGTCAAAGTCTCGGTACGCGAATCTGCCAGTGGTACTGTTGCTGTCACCGTAGGTGATGGTTCCTCAAAAGCCTTGGTTGTTGATGGTGGAAAGTCGACGCCTATCCAAGTCCGCTTTTTGGCAACCGACAATGGCCGCGCCGAAGTACTTTTAGATCCCTATGGCGAGCCAGTGAATTTATCTGGCTTATTAGGCGGCGAGCTTGGCGGTATGATCAACTTTAGAGATCAAATGCTCGCGCCAGCCGTTGCCAATCTGGACAATATTGCCAAGGTGCTTATGCAGGAAGTGAACGCTGCTCACGCTAGGGGCATGGATCTTAATGAAAATCCTGGTAAAGCAATGTTTGTCAGCCCGCCAGATTTTACCTTGGATTACTCCAACGCTAAAGGCAGTGCAACGCCAACGATCAGCGTAGTGACAGAGTCCCAAGCTAATCTGCGTCCAATGGAGCTTCTATTCGACAAGGCCGGCGATCGCTGGATTGCCACAGACCTTACCAGTGGGACCAAATATGCTTCAACCGGTAACCCGCCTAGGCTGGGAGTCAATGGCTTAGCAATAACCCTCAATGGCGCGGCTCAAGACGGCGATCAAATTGCGTTTAGTGGTAAACAAAATTACGCCAAAACAATTTCCTTAGCCATTACAGACACTAAAGATTTAGCGGCTGGAGACTTATTTAGGGTCTCCAAGAACGTAACCAATTTAAGCGACGTGGATGCAACAATAGGCATTGTCACGCCAGCGGCAATCTCAAGCACTGTGCCTGAACTGAGCACAATATTGGTCAACAACACCAATAACGCCGCAGCACTTACATTAGATGCCAGTTATTCAGCGGCTAAAAGCTTTGTTGCAGCGGGCACCAAAGATGTAGACCTTACGTTCTCTAAAACCGCTTCTAGCACAGCCGAATTGCAGATATTCACCAGAGATGGCCGTCATTTATTTGGTAGCGCACTCTCGGCAGCGCAGCAGGCTGTGATGCTAAACGCGAAGAATGGTTTTATCACAGACAGCACCTACTCCAATACTTACTTAAACGGTGACACCCGTTATATGGGCGAAACCTGGAGTATTGGCGCTAGCGGTCAGTCCGTATCGCAGATTCAGGATGATGGCTCTACGTTGATTGTTGGTGAAGCGCTCATACGCAGCAGTACTGTGAGTACATATACAAACAGCACAGCGGCGAGTGTAGATGTGATTGCCAGCGGTGCTTTGAAATTAGACGGCAAAGCATTAGGTCCTCTGAGTGTGGCTGCGGGCCAAAGTTTGACTGCCTCAGGCGTGAAGACCTGGTTAGATGCTGAAATTGCGTCAAACGGATTGAATGCTACCGTAAGTTTAGAAAACGTGATTCGTATACCTGCGAATGAGCTTTCTGCCACCACTGGCTTGCTGACAATAAACAATGTGTCAATTAATGGCGCGACACCTTTCACTACGTCCGCCGCGCTAGTGAACGCGATTAATGCCAAAACAGCTGCATCGTCTGACTACGCAGCTGGGCCGCCACAAGTTGGCACACCCGCAACAAATGTTGAGGCAAGCCTGGATTTCGACGGCGCGCTGATACTTAAGCACCTGAATGCAGGCACCATTAGTTTTGGTAACACTGCTGGCGTTTTAACCAAGATGACAGGTGATGTGGCAGCTGGGTTTGTTATTCAAGCCAATCGCAGCGCGGGAGACACTTCTGCCAAGACCGTTGCCTTAACTTTAAGCGCTACAGGCAGCACAACAGATTTGGCAAAACTGGGCTTAGACACAACGGTGAATATCTCTGGTCAGTTGAAGGAAGATTTGGTCGTCTTTAGCACTGGCACCACCGGGAATTCTGCAAAACTGTCCGCCGGGTATACCAAGGGTGAGGCAAATTCACTGCAGTTGCGTGGCAACACATTGGATATCGAATTTGTTTCTGATAGCGAATACAAGATTACTGACAAAACAACCAATACTATTGTTGCCCAACGCAACTATACCGCTGGCCAAGTTATTCAGTACCAAAACTTACAGGTAACGCTGAGTGGCTCACCCAAATCTGGCGACAAATTCCAAATCGACAATAACCAAAAAGGTTTCGGTAGCAACGAGAACATCGTTCGCCTGTCTAATCTGGAGTCGGCAAAGTTACTGGGTAACGACGAAACTTTTCACGAGTCCTATCTAAATTTAATCAACTTAGCGGGCAGCACCGCTAGACAAGCCACTGTGACTAAAGAAGCACTCCAGGTGGTTTACGACCAAGCATTTGAGTCCCGTGACCAGATAGCTGGCGTCAACTTAGATGAAGAAGCGGCAAACTTGATCCGCTTTCAACAAGCCTATCAGGCATCGGCCAGGTTGGTGCAAACCGCCAATGAACTATTCGACACCATTGTTCGTCTATAGTGAGCAGCATTAGAAAATGAAAATTTCAACTTCTCTGAATTACCAACGCGCATTGACTAACATTCAAAACGCGAACGCCGAGGTCTCTAAAACTCGGGAGCAAGTATCTACTGGTAAACTTCTGGTGCGTCCCAGCGACGATCCGACCAAAGTAGCGACGATCGAAAATTTAGATCGCGCCATTGCAAAATCTGATACCTATACCGGGTTACTGGGAGATTTGAAGCAGCGCTACGAACTAGAAGAGACCGTGCTGCTATCAGGTTCGGATATTCTGGTTAGACTAAAAGAGTTAGCTATTCAAGCGTCCAACGATACCCTTGCGATTGAAGACCGGCGGATTGTCGCACTAGAAGTCGCGGGCCTGAAAAAAGAGCTGTTGAATATTGCTAATACTCAAGATGTTTCCGGCAGCACCATATTTGCTGGAGGCAATACAAGCATAGAGCCCTTCACCACATTGAATGATGGCAGCATTTCCTATCAGGGTGATGCACGACAAATACAAGTCAGCGTCAGTGATACACGAGACCTGAATAAAAATCGTAATGGCTTAGACGTGTTTGGACCGGCGGAACGAGAGTTAGTGGCTGCAGTAGCTGCCGAATACACTCAGGCGCCAGGTACGCTTGCCAATTACAATGGCGCAACTACCATTACAGATGGTGTCACCACATTGACTTTTGATCACTCTGGCGGCGCTCCAGCGAGCATTGAACGGCTCATCAGCGATTTAACAAGCGGTGCTAATGAATCCGCTTACGTAGATTTCAAATACACCATTACCGATAACCCAAATAATCCAGGTGAATTGCTGTTTACTGCAAAGAACAAGGAATCTGTGGCAGCGGCTAATGTGCCATTATTGGTTGCAGCAGGTGCCACGGATGAAGCAGCAGCTGCTACAAATGCCGTGGCTGGTGTTGATCGTACCACTCAAGGTATTGCCTTTTTCACCGCGTTAGAAGATTTTGTTACCGCGCTGAACAGTAATGACACATCCAATATTCGTCGAGCTGTGGGTGAGGTAGGTGCGTTACATGAGGGGTTAGTTAAATCTGTCGGTCGCGTGGGCAGCGAAATTCAAAGCGCGGATAGGCAGCTTGAACTGCATGCAGACAGCAAGATCCGCTTAGAGACATTGTTGTCAGGTGAGGAAGATCTAGATTATTCCGAGGCGTTAACGCGTTTCAATGAAGAAATGACACGGTTAGAAGCGACTCAAGCGACTTTTGCACAAGTTGCGCGTCTGTCTTTGTTTGAATATATTTAAGCGCTAACG
>QXZU01000062.1:0-3958 GCA_009886205.1 K189A clade bacterium
TGCACAGTATTGGATGCGCCTAGCAGCGCTGAATTGTGAAGTGGCTAAGGCAGCTCGCTCATTTAGGCGACCGCCGCACCCGCTACCTGAATCAGCAGAAAGACCAGCAAAAGACCAGCAAAAGGTAAGCAACAGTGCTCGCAGTATTATTGCTACTTGTCACATCGGCAATTTATGCCAGCGGGTGCCACCTTTGACTAAGCTTGACCCGCCGATTCGACCGACTCAGCTCAGCCGGCCTTCGTTAGTCTTTGTTAACCTTTGTTAACCTTTGTTAATCTTCCTGCACTTTTCGTACGAAAGAGGCGCTAGTCCTGATCTTCGTCAGAATCAGCAAGCTTAACATTGCGCGCCGGCACAACTGTTGAGACTGCATGCTTGTAAACCATTTGGCTGACCGAGTTTTTCAGCAGAATCACAAATTGGTCAAAAGATTCAATATGTCCCTGAAGTTTAATGCCATTCACAAGGAAAATTGAGACCGGGATTCGCTCTTTGCGCAAAGCGTTGAGATAAGGGTCTTGTAAAGTATGTCCTTTGGACATTTTTAGCTCCGTTTATTCTAATTAGATTATTGTTCTTGATCAGTTTTGATCTTACTTTTTTACCGGCCTTATGAGTCGCAACCCAAGCCAAGCGAAACAGGGTTGTACACTCTTTATTGACCCTTTTGACGGGACAATCGGACGGACGGTTATTTTCCTCGACGGATTCACCTAACATCGCCGCCAGACCGTCCTTGCCAGCGCAAAAAACGGGGCAGACTATCATGGAATCGGGCCTTTTCCAGTCGAAACATTGCAAATTTGCGTAAAAAATTCGTTTATTTTCGTAAGTATCTGTCTATTTCTGGATATGAGTGCAACTTGGTTGATCACTGAGCAATCTTTTGTCCACTCAGTCAGTACATAGCGCAAAAAAAACCGCGCCCTAGCTGCCAGAAAAATTTGCGGCAAAGCCCACTTCGAAAGAGTCTCTGTAAAGAGCGCTCACCCACCCAGAGCGATTCCCCTTTGATCAGGCTAGACCCAAAGCCGCAAGGCGCTTAACTATCATCGCCGTGGCCTGCTCCGGCTGGTCGGTAATACAGTTATCTAACTCCGGCCATTGACGCATCCAGGTCATTTGCCGCTTTGCCAATTGCCGTGTGGCCACCACTGCTTTATCGCGCATCGTTTGGGCATCAATATCTCCCGCAAGAAACTGCCAACCTTGCCGATAGCCCACAGCTCTCACCGCGGGTAAATCTTCGTGCAGATCTCCGCGCTGACGTAAGGTCCGGACTTCCTCAAGAAATCCACCTTCAAGCATTTGGTCAAAGCGGCTTTCAATGCGCTGGTGCAATACCGCTCTTTGGGTTGGCAAAATACCCAGCAGTATTACTTTTGCGCCAAGCCTAGCTATGGCTGACCCACCTGCCTGTTCAACCCACTGAGAGGATAGCGGCTTACCCGTTAAACGCACCACCTCAAGCCCGCGCAATAATCGCTGATGATTATTGGGATGAATATTTGCGGCAGCCGCTGGGTCTATTGCCGCCAGCTCATCATGCAGCGCCTGAGCACCACCGGCGTCTAATTCTTTCACAAGCTGACGCCTAATGGCTTCGTCCGCATCAGGGAGCTGAGCAATGCCGTCCAGAAAACACTTCACATAAAGCATGGTGCCGCCAACTATGATCGGCATTTTGTTTTCGGCAAATGCTTGAGCAATGCATTTATCCGCATCACGCACAAAATCAGCGGCTGAATAAATTTCGTTGGGATCTAAGATGCTGACCAACTTGTGCGGGTATTCGGCCAGTTCTTCAGCGCTGGGTTTAGCGGTACCAATATCCATGCCTTTATAAATCATGGCTGAATCTGCGCTAATGAGCTGGGCCTTAGATTGGCCGCCAAGGTGGTCCTGCAACTTCATTGCAGCGTCAGTTTTGCCCACAGCAGTTGGGCCGATTATCACGACTATTGTTTTTTCACTGCCTGCCTGTTGATTTAGCAGATCTGGTGAACTGCTCTGAGCATTTACGGGGCCTACGCTTTCATTGCTTGGAGACATTACTCGACTACTGACCACGCAAAAACAGTTTGTCTAACTCGTGCAAGCTACGCAGCAAAAACGTAGGTCGACCGTGATTACACAACCCAGCATTCTCAGTTTGCTCCATCTCGCGCAGCAAACCATTCATCTCTGGGATAGTTAACTGCCTATGCGCGCGCAACGAACCCCTACAAGCAAGAGTAGCGAGAATATCCAATTGGGTTCGATTGATTTCTTCGCTGGTGCCAAACTCCGCCATTTCAGCAATTAGATCTTTCACCAACTGGCCTACGTCAGCCTTACCAAGCAACAGCGGCACCTCTCTAACCACAACGCTGTCTCTACCCATACGCTCAACCAGCAAACCACTTTCAGCTAATTTTTCACCCAAATCCTCAACCATATCTGCGTCCGACTCACTGACTGCCACAGTTAGGGGCACCAACAAACGCTGCCTCGCAATGCCGTCTCTGGCCGCTTCGCGCTTCATCTTTTCGTAAACAATGCGCTCGTGGGCAGCGTGCATATCAACAACAACCAAACCTTCCGCATTCTGCGCTAGGACATAAATACCGTGAATTTGCGCAACGGCATAACCTAAGGGCGGCGTCCCGGCTTGCTCATGATCAGCAGAATTTTCACCGCCATTATTTTCCAAACCAGACTGCAACCACTGCGGATTTTCTTCCGCAACCAGTTGCACCAACCCGCCATCAGGGCCAATAGATCGCCCCCCGGAGTTTGAGTAAGTTTGCGGCCTATAACTGTTGTTTCCTGTTGATCCTTGAGGCAAGCCCATTTCTTGTTGCTGACGGGGCGATGGATTATCTACCCACTGAGTATGCTGGGCCGCAACAGAACCTTGCGCTAAGCCGAGTTCGGCACCCTCACTACTGTGGGGGGTTCCCGGGCGCAAACTACGTAACGCCCGGTTGAGTGAACTGAAAATAAAGTCGTGTACTTGGCGCGCATCACGAAAGCGCACTTCGTGTTTTGTCGGATGCACGTTCACGTCCACCAACTCTTGGGGCAGTTCAAGAAAAATGACATAAACCGCGTGGCGTCCATGGAACATCACATCGCTATAGGCTTGGCGAATGGCATGGCCCACTAATTTGTCGCGAATTGCTCGACCATTAACATAAAAGTATTGTTGGTCCATTTGCCGACGGTTATGGCTGGGCAACCCTACCCAACCGTAAATTCGATAATCGTGATTACTTTCGTCAATAAAGACAGATTGCTCAACAAAATCTGTGCTCAAAACTCGGCCAAGCCGATCTTCGGTATTGCCCGCAGCAAGCACCAGTGGTCGAGTCGCCTTGCCGGCGGTTCCGGCCTCGCGAGTTTGCTGGAGCGTGAAGCCCACATCCATGTGAGCAAGACTCATACGTCGCAACACCAAATCAATTTGATGTGCTTCAGTTCTTTCGGCTTTCAGAAATTTACGTCGCGCCGGCGTGTTAAAAAACAGGTCACGTACTTCAACCGTGGTGCCCTGATTATGCGCAATGGGACCTGTAGAGATTTCGCTTCCGCCATGACTTTCTAAATGCCAACCGCCGTCATCCGCATTGGTTGATGAACTCAACTTAACTCTCGCCACCGAAGCTAAACTGGCCAAAGCTTCACCACGAAAACCAAGACTACTGATGCCAATAAGATCGTCGGCATCAGTAATTTTACTGGTCGCGTGGCGCTCTAGCGCTAGGGGTAAATCTTCACTGTGAATACCTGAGCCATTATCGCGCACCCAAATAAGACCTACTCCACCGGCTTCAGATCGAACCTCTACATTTGTCGCGCCAGCATCAAGACTGTTTTCTAACAGTTCTTTTACAATTGAAGCCGGACGTTCAACCACTTCTCCCGCGGCAATTTGGTCAGCTACAAATGAACTCAAACGTTTTACACGTTTCAT
>QXZU01000062.1:3971-33627 GCA_009886205.1 K189A clade bacterium
CTCCACGGGGGATATAAATTGTTTGACCTACACGAATACGATCACTGGCTAACTTATTGCGCCGTTTCAAGGCCGCAGCCGAAACCCCATAACGATCGGCAATTTCTGACAATGTATCGCCGGGAGAAATGGTATAGCGCAGTTCAGTGCGCCGCGCCGCAAGGAAGGTTGAGGGCGGTGGGTTAGCCCGCATATATTCGCCAATGCCGTCCGCAATGGCCTTAGCTAACTTTATTTGGTGCTGGGTTTGAGCCAGCTTTTTGGCTTCCGATGGGTTTGATATGAAGCCTGTCTCGACGAGAATAGACGACATATCTGGCGATTTGAGCACCAAAAACCCTGCCTGCTCTACTTTCTTCTTATGTAATTTGGTGACCTTGGACATATTCCGCAGCACGGCTTCACCCACACCAATGCTATGCACCCGATAGCCGTCCATAGACATATCTAACAATACATGTGCCAACACATCATCTTTATCGCTGAGATTGACATTACCTACCCCGCCCAGCATATCTGATTGATTAGCTCGCTCTGCCAACCATTTTGCTGTCTCACTGGTAGCGCCGCGATCAGACAATGTATAAACAGACGCGCCGCTTACGGAGGATTCTTTAAAGGCGTCCGCGTGAATAGACACAAACAAATCTGCCCGACTTTCGCGCGCCAAAGCAGTACGCTTTCTGTGGCCAATGTAATAATCACCCTTACGAATCAGCACCGCCTTAAAGCCTTTCATGCGATTGATCTGATCTGCCGTGCGCCTAGCAATACTCAGAACAACTTTTTTCTCTTGTGCTTTTCTCGGTCCCAATGCGCCAGGATCTTCGCCACCGTGACCTGCGTCTATGGCAATCACAACGTCTCTATTTTTTGCTTTGGGTCGCGGCTTCGCCGCAGCAACCACTGGCTTCTTTTTGGTCGGATAGAACAAATCCACCACCAGCCTGTGACCGTATGGGTTGATGGGGCGCAGCTTAAACGGTTTGGCTGACAAGGGTCCCTTAGCGTCAATCACTATGCGGTAATCCTTGCCCCGCTCGGCGCCGCGAATGCCTTTGATGCCTTTTAGGCCAGCGCCCGTTTTGACGAAATTAAGCTTTTTGCCTGGCCGAGTATTTTTTAGATCTATGACTATGCGATGGGGATTGTCTAGGGCGAAGTGAGTGAATTGGGTTTCTTGACGCGCGTCAAGCACCACCCGAATAGAATCTGGCGCCTCGTGAACTCTTATGCCATCTAAGACATTGGCAAAAACATTCGGCGCAGCGAGAAAAAGCGAACAAAAAACCGCTGCCTGATAAAACAGAGTGGTTGGAATAAAATTATTCTTCGTCTTAGCTCCGTGCAAAACGCACCCTCACTTTACGTTGAAAATCTTCATCATTACTTGGGCGATACAGCTCAAGATACACATCCACATGTGGACTAGGCAACCAGGACCGCCCTTGCTCCGGCCACTCAAGTAACTTCAAGCCGGGCCCCGTGAGAATTTCGTCAAACCCAACAAACTCCAATTCCTGAGGAGACTGTAGCCGGTACAGATCGAAATGGTAAACCTCAAAATCATCTAAGAGGTAAGGTTCCATCAAGGTATACGTGGGACTTTTCACCGCCCCCAAAAAACCCAACCCGCGCAAAATGCCACGCACAAAAGTAGTTTTGCCTGCGCCCAAATCACCATGCAAAAAAATCACTGCACCATTAGGATACTTTTCCTTGAGCACAGGCAACAGCGCTGCACCGAACCCTTCGGTAGCGGCCTCATCAACTAGCACTTCATGCATTTCTTCCACTTCAAGCAACTCTATGGTCTCAAATGGCTGCAAACAAATTGGGACAGCTTAGCTGGCCTTTATGTCGATCAGGCACTCTGCCCAGCCTTAGGCAGGAATGATATTACATCTGTCGCCATTAAACTGCGCTGACCTAATTCTATGGCCGCTAGATCTGCTGCTGCACTGTGCCACAGCACGGCGCTTTGAAAAGCATGATTAAGGTCGGCTGATTCGGTCTCGCCTTTGGCTGCAACCTCAGCAACCAACGCTCCGGCAATACCACTGAGCACATCACCCATACCGGCAGTGGCCATACCGGCGTTGCCTTGAGCGCAAATAGCGCGCTCTTGCCCAGCAAAAAGCACCGAACCCGGACCTTTGAGCACACCAAAGCACTGATATCTCTTGGCCAACAAGCCAGTAGCAGCCATTCGGTCAGATTCAACCCCTGAAACTGGGCAATCTAGCAAGCGCGCCGCTTCAGCAGAGTGTGGGGTTATAAAAAATGGCTCACTGGACGCGGCACAAAGGTCTTTCACCTCTTGCTCCATCGCGAGCCAATATAGGGCATCTGCATCAAGTATTTTTGGACAAGATAAACTCAGTGCCCGCTTAAGTAGCGCTAACCCCCAAGGCAGCCGACCCAGACCCGGCCCCAACACCGCTGCATCACACCCTTGGGCGACAAGATCGAATTTCTCACTTTCAGGATCTACCCACATTGCTTCGGGCAACCGTGCCAAAATACCTGCGCGGTGTTCGGCATGGGTGGCAATAGTCACCAACCCTGCACCTGCACGAAAAGCCGCTTGGGCTGCCATCAGTACTGCACCGGCCATACCCACATCACCGCCCACCACTAAGACATGGCCTTGCCGAGACTTATGCGTATTCACACCCGCCGTGGAGAGTCTAGAGGAGGACCACTTAAGCCACGGGATCGACGGATAGCGATGAAAAATATGCGCTGGCACACCCAGATCTGTTACGAGCAAGTCTCCCCGCGCTGCAATTGCTGCCCCGGTGTGCAAACCGATCTTATGGGTAATAAAAGAAACCGTCAGGGTTGCGTTGATACTTTCGTTTACCGTTTCACCAGCAAGGCCTTTGTCGGCACTGACACCAGAAGGCAAATCTAAACTGAGCACATCACCTTTGTGTGCGTTGATACGGCTGATCGTCTGGGCCATCTCCTGCCGCAGCGGCGGCGAGAAACCCGTACCGAGAAGCGCATCGACAACAATTGAATACTTTATAGGTGCGTTAGGCTCCTCAATCGCCAAACCCAATGCCGCGCAATGCTCATAGGCGCGTAATGCATCTGCCGTTAACACCTGCGGATCTACCACAGCAAAAATTTGCACGTGCATGCCAAGTTGGAAAGCCATTGCAGCCATAACATAGCCGTCACCGGCATTATTGCCTTTGCCGCAAAACAAACTGAAACCCTGCGCATCTGGCCAGCGCTGACAAAGACAAGCAAGGGCGTAATCTGCCGCTCGGTTCATGAGCTCAAAACTTTCAATACCCAAGCCACCTTGGGCTGTGGTTTGAACTGCATCCACATCAATGGCCTGACTAGCAGCAGCGGTATAAAGATGTATTTGGTGATCCAACATAGGCCAATATTATCCGAATAATGCACATTAAGGCCGGGTATATGCGCGGGTTCAAGCCCGAGCATTTAGTTAGCTGTCTCACACTAGTATAGTGCAGTCAGCATCAAGCCCAATTTCGCAAAGAATCTACTAAATGCAAGTAGCGTGCATAGAGGTTAATCATCAAAACCCCCAGCGACAACTTATCTGAAGCACCTCCCGTCTGGGACCAAACGCTCATAAGGCAGCAAATAAATACCCATGCTGAAAATTTGGGTTTCCAAAAATTGGCGGTCACCGACATAGATCTGAGCACGCACGCACCCCATGTGCGCCAATGGCTTGATGATGGCTTTGCCGGAGAGATGGGCTACCTGCACCGGAACTTAGAAAAACGCCTGCATCCGGATCAACTAGAACCCGGCACCTACCGAGTAATCACAGCGCGCATGAACTACCTGCCCGCCGACACTCAGCCCATTGAGGTACTGGAAAACTCTAACAAAGGCTATATCTCTCGCTACGCCCTGGGCCGTGACTACCACAAAGTGCTGCGCCGCCGCTTGGCTAAGCTGGCGAGTCAAATCAATGCGCTGTTAACTGAAGAGCAGTCGGTGGATTATCAATTTCGCGCCTTCACCGATTCCGCCCCAGTATTAGAAAAAGCTCTAGCGGAAAAAGGCGGCTTGGGATGGATGGGCAAACATACACTGATACTCGACAAGGAAGCCGGTTCTTGGTTTTTCCTTGGGGAGATTTATACCAATGCGCCGCTGGCGATAGACCAAACTATCGTTGAAGACGCCTGCGGCAAATGCAGCGCATGTATGACCGTATGCCCAACTCAAGCCATTATAAGCCCAAAGAAACTAGACGCCACGCGCTGCATTTCCTATCTCACCATTGAGCACAAAGACAGCATCGACGAAGCCCTGCGACCATTGATGGGCAACCGTATCTACGGGTGCGACGATTGCCAACTGTTTTGTCCGTGGAACCGTGACGCACCTACCACCACTGAGCCTGACTTCGCCGTGCGCAACGGTTTAGACCAACCCGAGTTGTTAGATTTATTCGCCTTATCAGAAGCGCAATTTCGTCTGCTGATACAAGGTTCTGCCATGGGACGCGTCAGCTACCCGCAATGGCAACGCAACATAGCCATTGCACTGGGTAATGGCGCTGGCGGCAAAGATGTAGTGAACGCATTAACCCATAAATTGGGGCGAGTTAACCCAATGGTGGATGAGCACATAAGTTGGGCGTTAGAGCGATTGAAAGGAAACGCGACGTTTCTCTGAACTGTAACCACCACTTATCGGTTTTTTTGAGCGTTCATCCAAATTCCATACTTGAATATTGTAGCGTTCGCCCAGCTTCGCCAATTTCTGTCTACCTTAACTAGGAGATCCCAAAATATGAGAGTTCTGAATCAAAGTGATATTGAAGAAGTCAGTGGAGGCCTCGGACCGGTTGGATTTACTTTAGGGGTATTTGGGGGCGCAGCGAGAGGCATACGGTCAGGCTATGGTTGGCAGGGAGTGCTCGTATCCGCAACCCTAGGTGGCGCAATCGGAGCGACTGGAGGTCTCGCCGCCGTTGCATTTAGAGGAGGGCAAATTTTTACTGGGGGTGCGTGGTCAATCAGGCCTGTGGGATTAACAGCAGTTTCAGGAGGGACTGGCGGTGGATCAAGCCCCGGAAGTGGTGGAAGTAGTGCTAGCCCTCTGGAAGCCCGAGACAGCTAAAAACCCTATGTGGCTTACTATCAAACAAAAAGTCATTGGCTCCTGCTGTCTCTTTCAAATTTGGGACGGGCAAGCACTTGATAGGTGGGAGCTTTTGATGAAAAAAGGCCATTGGCTCTTTGTGTTATCAACTGGGGGGATATTTTTCGCCTTGCCAATGTGCATTGGGCTTAGTTGGTTCGATCTTCAATACGGACACAAATTCGTTGAGGGGCCGCATCATGTGGGCACGGAGGATTTCTTATGGTCATTAGCAATCTCTACCATCTGTGGGTGGGCGTTTGCACATGTTGGTTGGACGGCAACGCTCGCTAGCTATAGGTCTCACCTAACGCTAAGTGATTCAAAGCCACAGCCCATTGACCCGGCACCGTAAAACGTCAACGTTTGGCAATTTTGCAAGACTCCACATCTAACTAGTTAGATTTTCCTCACAAACAAATGCTCGCGGTAGTAGCGCAGCTCTTCTATAGATTCCTGAATATCCGCAAGGGCAGTATGTTGATTGGTTTTTATAACCCCTGAAGCAATTTCTGGGTGCCAACGCTTTGCCAGTTCTTTTATGCTACTAACGTCAATCATTCGGTAGTGTAAGTAGCCTTCTAGATCTGGCATGTAGCGGGACAAGAAGCGTCGGTCTTGCCAAATAGTGTTGCCACACAACGGCGCTTCGCCGGCTTTTACATGGGCCTCAAGAAATGCCAAGCAGGTTGCTTCAGCCTCTGTTTCTGTCACCTTGGATGCTTGCACGCGCTGCAATAGGCCGGATGCCGAATGATGGCTTTGGTTCCAATCGTCCATCCCATCTAACAGCGACTGCGGTTGTTGGATAGCCAGCACGGGGCCAACCGCTAACTCATTTAGATCGCTGTCGGTGATAATGATGGCCATTTCAATAATGCGATCCTTACTAGGATTTAGGCCTGTCATTTCTAAATCAATCCATACCAAGTTGGCGCTCAATGTAATCTCCTTGCCCAAGCTCATAAATATCCGCATCAAATCGTAGGTGAAGGCTACTGAGCCACTTCGCCGTTTCCGCAGGCTTAGAATAGTAAACCGTCTCTACCCAATAGTGCTGTTTTTCGTCACTGAAAATACTTATCCCGTAACCCGCTCGCTTGTAGCTTTTTTACGCCTGTTATTTTGCATAAATTTAGCTCAGCAACAGATGACCCACCGCCAGTTTCCGCTATGATGAGCAAATCCAAAGCCGCATCAGCAGAGATTATTGTGTACTACCAACATCCCGTAGCACTTCTAGAACCATCTGACCTCGCCGCAATGAGCCGGGATAAAGTCATTTTGGTTCAGGTCACCAGCGCTGAACTGTTTGGCCAGGCACACATTCCAGGCGCGGTTTTAGTCACACCTCAAGAATTGGTCTGTGGCATTCCCCCTGCATCCGGCAAGTTGCCGGCTTTGGCAGATTTAGAGACTCTATTTACTCGTATTGGCTACCAGCCGGACTGCAAAATTATTGCTTTCGACGATGAAGGCGGCGGTTGGGCCGGGCGCTTTCTTTGGACCCTGGATATTATTGGCCATAACAACTGGGCCTACTTAGATGGTGGGCTGCACGCATGGCACGGCGCGGGCATGGAATTAGCCAAGGGTCCGTGCAGTGCCATGGGTACCGAGCCTGCGAATGTAAGTATAGACACTGCGCCCATTGCCGAAATTCCGGACGTAATGGCCACCCTTGAAGATTCACAGCAGTTGATTTGGGATGTGCGTTCCAAAGAAGAATACTTGGGTCTGCGTTCAGGGTCTCAGCGAGCCGGACATATTCCCGGCGCAGTTAATCTAGATTGGGAACTTTTGAAAGACCCGCAAAGACAAACTCGACTTCGCGCGGATATGACCGAGGTTTTGCAAGATCTGGGCATATCGGGTGCTGGCCAAGTGATTACGCACTGCCAAACTCACCACCGCTCGGGCCTATCTTATTTGGTTGGCCGGTTGCACGGATTGCACATTCGCGCCTACCACGGGTCTTGGTCAGAGTGGGGCAACCAACCTGACACGCCCATAGAGCTAGACCAATAGTTTAACAACCAGTTAAAGCAATAGAGTAACAACACATATGAGCAATCTATTCAGTAGCTTTCAAAAGGTACTGCCACAGCACGGACTTTCCAGACTTGTTGGCGCCTTAGCGAAGAGCAAGCACCCGTTTGTTAGTAAAACTTTTATTACCCAGTTTGCCAAGGCATACAATATTTCACTGGCTGAAGCTGAGCGTAAATCGCTGTCTGACTATAGCTCTTTTAACGACTTCTTCACCCGCGCACTAGCACCCGGCGTTCGCCCAATGCCCAGTGATGCGCGCACGTTAGCGAGTCCGGTAGATGGCGCGGTCAGTCAATTGGGCAAGATCGACGGCCACCAACTGATGCAAGCCAAGGGCCACCGCTATTCACTGAACAGCTTGGCTGGCAAGGCGGGCGAAGGGTTGGAAGAGGGTGATTTTTGCACCATCTATTTGGCACCTAATGATTATCATAGAATTCACCTGCCATTCGCTGGCAAACTTGAACAAACCTTCGCTGTGCCCGGCGCACTGTTTTCTGTTAACGGCGCAACTGAGGAAGGCATTGAAGGGTTGTTCTGCCGCAACGAGCGATTGGTATGCCGGTTCAATACAGAATTTGGTCCTATGTTAGTTGTCTTAGTGGGCGCGTTAATTGTCGCTTCTATTGAAACGGTTTGGCCTGGACCCTCCTCGCCTTACAGCGTTGAGCAATACGATGATCACAGCATTGAACTGAATCGCGGTGACGAAATTGGGCGCTTTTTGCTGGGTTCCACAGTGGTTTGCTGTTTTCCCAAAGACGCCGTTGAACTGAATCCTGAACTTAAAGTGGGCAGCAAAATCCGACTGGGTGAGAATCTGGGCAAGGTACTTTAAGAGGGTGGTTTGAGAAAGACGCATTCAGAAAGGCGTTTATAGAAAGGTGCTTATAGAAAGGGCTTTTAGTAACCGCCTTTGAATAAGGAACTTTGAATAAAGACCTTTAAATTAAGGCCTTTGGATAAAGGCCTCTAGCTAAGCAGAGTGCTTGACACTTCAAAAGTTTCTGAACGTAAGCGCCTTATCTAAACTGCGCTCGCCCATGGCCAGCATCAGCAACCGGTCAACGCCTAGGGCAACACCGGCACAGGTTGGTAAACCGGCATCCAATGCGGCTATAAATGCGCGGTCAATCTCAACTGGAACTAGGCCTCGCGCTTCGCGAATTTTTAGATCTTGTTGGAAACGTTGTAGGTGCTCGCTTGCATCCAAAAGTTCCCAGTAGCCATTGGCTAACTCAACTCCGTCTATCACCAATTCAAAGCGCGCGGCAACTGCTGGGTTATCTGGCTTCATGCGCGCCAGAGCACCTTGGTCAGAAGGATAATCTACAACGAAGAATCGCCCAGGACTCAATGCCTCAGTGGCTTGCGCAAAGGCCAAATCTAGCTCATCTCTAGGGCGGCCTAATTCGCCAACTAATTCTGTATAGGTGACTGTGGTGTAACTGGCTGGCCCCAGCACCTCATTCACCAAATCGACTACCTCATTCATTAACTGGCTATGATCAAAATCTAGGCGATACCACTCTAACATCGTGAATTCGCTGTTGTGCAACCGCCCCACCTCTTCATGTCTAAAAGCCGATGCCAACTGATAAATTGAGGGCGCGCCTGCGGCGAGCAGACGTTTCATTTGGTATTCCGGAGAGGTTTGTAAAAAACCGTAACCGGGAACGGCAACGCTTTCTACGTCTGGGTCCGTGACGGTATTGGGTGCCAATAGTGGCGTTTGAACTTCTAGCACTTGGCGCAGGGCGAAGAATTCGCGCAAGCGCTGCAATAATGCAGCCCGCTGCACCAACCCATTTACATCGGTGCTAGGCTGCATGGAGATCATTAGTTCTTTACGCGCGAGACGTATTCCCCAGTTCGCGTGTCTATTTTTAGAATGTCGCCAATATTGATGAACAGAGGCACACCTTTAATGGTTGCACCAGTGGCCAGCGTAGCAGGCTTGGTGCCGCCGTTGGCTGTATCGCCTTTAAGGCCTGGATCAGTTTCTGTCACTTCTAACTCAACAAAATTAGCTGCCGCCACTGCAATGGGGTCATCGTTCCAAAGTGTGACCACATAAACATCTTGCTCTTTCAGCCAGTCTAGGCAATCGCTGACAGCCTCTTTAGAAGCGGCAATTTGTTCAAAGCTGCCGTCAGTGCGCATGAAGTGCCAAAACTCGCCGTCGCTGTAGAGGAATTCCATATCGGTTTCCATCACATCCGCGGCTTCTAGCGATTCGCCAGATTTAAAGGTGCGCTCCCAAACTCGACCATTTTTCAGGTTCCGAAATTTGACGCGATTAAACGCTTGGCCCTTACCGGGCTTCACAAATTCATTCTCAAGAATATTACAGGGGTCGCCTTCGAGCATTACTTTGATTCCTGAACGGAATTCATTGGTAGAATAGTTGGCCATTTTTCTCGCATTGGATAATTTAAGCAGCGCATATGATAACCCCGAATCACAATCCATGGCATCCCAACGATTGGCAATCAGAGCTTAAACAGGCATTTCGTCAGCCCAAGGCGCTGCTGGCGTATCTGAATATCCCAAATGACGCTGCGAACGGTATAGATTTGCAGCCAGATTTTGCGCTTTTAGTGCCCAGAGGCTACGCCCAGCGTATTGAACAAGGCAATATCCAAGACCCTCTGCTGCGCCAAGTGCTTTCATTGCAATCGGAAAATGAGCGAACACCGGGGTTTGTAGTGGACCCCCTGCAGGAGGGTAATGCTGAATTGGGCTATGGGCAGACGCCGGGGTTGCTGCATAAGTACCAAGGTAGGGTGCTCATGATCACCACGCCTGCTTGCGCAATTAACTGCCGTTACTGTTTTCGCCGCCATTTTCCTTACACGGATCATAAACCCAAGGACCAGCACTTGGCGCTGAAGGCCATTGCCCAAGACACCAGTATTCGCGAGGTGATTTTATCCGGCGGCGACCCGCTGTTAATGAATGATGACGGCATAGCGGCGCTCATTCGAGATATAGATGCGTTGGCCCACGTCAGACGCATTCGTATTCACAGCAGATTGCCCATCGTGTTACCGGAACGTGTGACTACAGACCTTGTTACAACATTGGCAAGTGCGCGCTGCAAAATCACCATGGTCATTCACAGCAATCACCCAAATGAATTGAATGAAACAACCCAACGAGCCTTGGCGTGTTTGCGCGAGGCTGGGGTTACTTTGCTCAACCAATCCGTTTTGCTGAAAGGCATAAATAACGATGCGCCAACGCTCATTCACTTGTCAGAGCTGCTGTTTGATCAAGGCGTGCTGCCCTACTACTTACATATGCCAGACAGGGTAGTGGGCACAGCGCATTTTTATTTGGATGACCTTGAGGCCCAGCCTATTTACGAAGCCATGCGCGAACAGTTGCCTGGCTATTTGCTACCGCGACTGGTCAGAGAACTGCCCGGCGGCATTGCCAAAACCCCCGTTAACTTTGCGCAAAAACAGGTACTGAGTTTTCAAGCCAGCGCGTAAATAACATTTCTACCACGCTTACTGATTGGGACTAAAGGCTCGCTGTTTGTCCGCATCGACTTTGTAAGCCTTATCAGGCTTTTTAGGCTTTTTAGGCTAGAGCGACTTTGGGCCTTTTTGCACCGAAGCGCCCAAGGCCTGCTCAATGTCTAGATCGCTGAACCCAATTAGATAAAGAATGGCATCTAGGCCGAAATTGGAAATGGCGTGTTGCGCACTTTCTTTAACAATGGATTTGGCATGGTACGCCACACCTAGGCCCGCTTGGCTGAGCATGGGCAAGTCGTTGGCGCCATCGCCCACAGCAATAGTCTGCTCCAGCATAATGCCCTCTCTTCGAGCAATATCCTTCAAAAGCGTGGCTTTGCCTTCCGCATCCACAATGTCACCCACTACCTCGCCGGTCATTTTGCCGTCTACTACCCGCAGTTCGTTGGCATACACATAGTCAATGCCCAAACTGTGACTCAAATATTCGCCCACATACTGGAAGCCGCCGGAGAGCAGCGCCACTCGATAACCAAAGTGTTTAAGGGCGCGGATCAACTTGTCTGCGCCATTGTTCAGCACTACAGCTTCTGCCACTTCATGCAGCACACTGGCGGGCATGCCTTTCAACAACATTGCGCGACGCCGAAAACTTTCTTTGAAATCTATCCGGCCAGCCATGGCATCTTCGGTAATGGCAATCACTTGCTCACCTACACCATGGCGCTTGGCCAACTCATCCATCACCTCTTCAGTGATCAAGGTGGAATCCATGTCAAAGGCTACGAGGCGACGGTTGCGCCTGAACACAGTGTCTCGCTGCACGCTGAAATCAAAACCAATGTCGTCCGCGATACCCAGTAATTCAGCTTGAAATGCTTCACTGTTTTGCAGACTGCCACTCAGGCGCATTTCTAAACACAGGCGCGGCGCAACCTCGCTGTCCTCCTCGAGCTGGGACTTGGGCTGGGGTTTTGTCAGGCGGCGCACCGTATCTATATTAATGTCGTAACGGCGGGTTAAATTACTCACGGCCTTCAGCGGCTCTCCGCCTCGGCCCTGAGACAGTACTGTAAGAATCAACGGACTTTGGCTGAACCCTGCAGACAGTAATTCGTAATTATCATTTTCCACCAAGGTGATTCGCAGGGCAGAGCCAACCTTATGACACTGGGCGGTAATATCATCTGTTAACGTGCCCAGCTCTGGCACTTGGACCAAAATACCCAGCGCAAGCTCGTCGTGTATTACCGCTTGGCCCATATCTAGGACATTGGCATCTGCCTCTACGATGAGTTCCATCAGTTCTGCCATCAAGCCAGGTTTGTCCCGTCCAGAGATACTGATAAGAATAATTTCGTCAGCCAAAGTAAACCGCCCAAGTTGTGTAAATTTATGCGGATAGTTTAGCTTTTACTAAGGCACAGATATAAGTGTTGTGTGCTAAATTAGTGCCTCTTTCAGACTGAAGTATTGGTAATGACTTGGTGGAGACGCTTTAGGCCGAATAAGGCCACATTCCCGGCAGCCCTTGTCGCCACCCTACTTTGCAGTTCTGGACTGTTTTTGTTGTGGTTCGACACCGGCTCCACCGAGTTTGAGATGGACCGTTATGGCAACAGTGTTGTCAGCACCTTGGCGCAAACTACCGCTGGAGATTTATTCGACGACGAGCGCATCAATCTTGCCCTTACAGCAAACCACCTAACCGCAAACCCAGAGGTGGCGGGCGTTACCTTTTACAATGCTGGGAATGAAATTGTCGCCACCAGTGGTAAGCAAAAACCCACCTACCGTTACACCGCAACGGCCATTCTTGACGACACGACAGCCGGTTACGTGAGCATTATTCTTGACCCAGAAGCATTTGAGCGACAAGTGCCCTGGCTGCGTGGCCTACTGACCTTAATGGTTATTATGCTGACGCCGGTTTTGGCAATGCTCGCTCTGCAACTCAGTGCACGGGGCAACCGTTCACTACCCATTGTCTCAGTACGCAAAGAAGGCGTTGAGGCTCAAGCTGTGTATGTCGTTGCGCTGACACTCAATAATCAATACGCCCTTTCTCGTGATGCGCAAATTGCTTCCATCCAAGACGCCATGGCAATGGCCCAGGAAGTATGCGCCCTGTACCCGGGCATTTCGCTGGCGCTAAACGAAAAAGGTATCGCCCTTGTTTTAACAAAGGAGGGACTAGGTGGGCTAAAAGCTCTTTATGCCGCGTTCCTTATCCAAAGACTCTTGTCTGAATATGAAACCGATGGCGAGTTTCGCTGCTTTTTGTCTGAGAGCCACAGCGCCATAAATCCCGCTGAGGCGACAAAAATGGATTTGCAGCAACTGAGTAACTTTGACGATTTGGAGAACAACTTAACGCTGGCTTCACTCGCTAAAGCCAATACACTGTTGGTTGACCAGTTGGTTTTTGACGGCTTGAATGAAAACGAGAAAACGTGGGCTCGGCCTTTCAACCATCCCATTTTAGAAGATTTGGCGCCGGCAACCAGTATATTCAATATCCCTGAGTTGCCAGAGCAAGAGGCCTCTTTAATAAGGGACCAAGCCACATTGATTTTGGGCTTTAGTTAGCCAGCCTGGCCCTTTTAGTCTGAAACGGTCAGCCTAAATCTTGCAGCTTAAACCTACCACTCTTGGCCAAGCCCAAAGCCCAGTGCCACTACTCCACTGTTAGACGATCTGCCTTTTGGAAGCCGCGCGGCAACTTACGACCACGACGCGCGCGTTCGCCAATGTAGCTTTCTAGATCTTTAGGCTTCATGCGCAAATGCCGCTGGCCAGCATGCACTAACAATTCATCTTTTTCGCCCAAGGCAACCACGCCGACCATTTCCTCTTCGCCAGCCTTAAACGCAGCAGTAGGTACATTGATTAGCCGATTACCCTTACCACGCGCAAGCTCAGGCAGTTCAGCAAGTGGGAACACTAACAAGCGGCCTTGATCTGTCACTGCCGCCACATAGCAAACTTCTGCGGCCAGCAGTTCTTCTGAAAGAAGCACTGGGGGCAGTGCTACGCCGTCGTTTGGCACACTCAAACACGCCTTACCGGCCTTATTTTTGGTGACCATATCTTCTAGCCGACCAACAAAACCGAATCCGGCGTTAGAGGCCATTAATGCTTTTTGCTCACCATTACCGATGAGCACGCCAATAAAGCGCGCACCTTCTTTAGGCTTAAAACGACCTGATAGAGGCTCACCCTGACCGCGGGCCGAAGGCAAACTGTGCCCCGGCGTATTATAGGTGCGGCCATGAGAGTCGAGGAATATCAGCACATCACTGGTCCGCCCCTTCACCGCATGAGCAAACTCATCACCCGTTCGATAATTCAATTCACGTGGGTCCACATCGTGGCCCTTGGCCGAGCGCACCCAACCTTTGTCTGACAGCACTACCGTAATGGGTTCGTTGGTGATTAGATCTTCTTCGCTGTAAGCACGGGCCTCTTCAACCTCGCCCAATGGTGAACGACGTGGATCCCCATACTCTTCAGCCACTTTCAGCAATTCGTTTTTGATCAACGTTTGCATACGCGCCTTGGAACCCAAGGTTTTTTCTAAGCCGGCTTTTTCAATTTCTAGCTCACTCTTCTCACCAGTCAGCTTCATCTCTTCGAGTTTAGCTAAGTTGCGCAAGCGCAAATCGAGAATTGCATTGGCCTGAATTTCACTCAGCGCAAACTGATTCATCAATTCAATTTTGGGCTCGTCTTCTTCGCGAATGATTCGAATCACTTCATCTAAGTTAAGATAAGCAACCAACAACCCATCTAAAATATGCAGCCGATCATTAATCTTGTCTAAGCGGAAGGTCAGCCTGCGAGTGACCACGTCAAACCGATAACGCAGCCATTCCTTGAGTATTTGCGCTAGGCTCTTAACCGCAGGACGCTGGTCTAAACCAATAATATTAAGGTTTACCCTATAGCTGCGCTCTAAGTCCGTGGTGGCAAACAAATGGCTCATCAAGCGGTCATAGTCGATGCGATTAGATTTAGGCACTAAAACCAAACGGGTTGGATTTTCATGATCCGACTCATCGCGCAAATCTACCAGCATGGGCAGCTTTTTGGCGTGCATCTGCTGGGCAATCGCCTCCAACAGTTTCGCTGGGGATGCTTGGTGCGGCAGCGCCGTGATGACAATATCCGGGCCTTCGCGATGAAAAATGGCCCTGGCCTTTATGCTGCCCTTACCTGTTTCATACATCTGCCTAATATCAGCCGGCGGCGTAATGATCTGCGCATCCGTAGGATAGTCCGGCCCCTTAATATGGGTCATCAAATCTGCGTCAGTGGCCTTTGGGCTGTCGAGCAAATGCACACAGGCGCTGATGACTTCATTAAGGTTGTGCGGTGGAATGTCCGTTGCCATACCCACGGCAATACCCGTGCTGCCATTGAGCAGAACAAAAGGTGCTCGGGCGGGCAACAGGCGCGGCTCTTGAACGGTGCCGTCGAAGTTTGGATTGTAATCTACGGTACCTTGGCGAGCTTCGGTCAGCAGCAAATCTGCATAGCGCGACAGACGCGCTTCGGTATAGCGCATGGCAGCAAATGATTTTGGATCATCTGGCGCGCCCCAGTTGCCCTGACCATCTACCATGGGATAACGGAAAGAAAAGGGCTGGGCCATTAACACCATAGCTTCGTAGCAAGCGCTGTCACCATGCGGGTGAAACTTACCCAGCACATCGCCCACTGTTCTGGCCGACTTAGCGTGTTTGGCTTGACTGTTTAAGCCCAGCTCGCTCATGGCATAAATAATGCGGCGTTGAACTGGCTTCAAGCCATCTGCAATATGCGGCAGCGCACGGTCGTTGATAACGTACATGGAGTAGTCCAAGTACGCCCGCTCGGTGTAGACCGATAACGGTAGTTGTTCAGTCTCTGGTGATTGGATTTCTTCATCCATAATATCGAGTACCTATCCTTCAGGTGTAAAAAGGTCTTACCTTACTTGTCGCAATCTTAGCCGATTTGAAAGTTTACTTGCGGCAAAATCACGTCATACAATAATTTTGTTAGGGAGGGTTAATCAAGAACCGCTTCATTACCGTTCTTTTCTAACCAAGCGCGGCGATCCGGCGCGCGCTTTTTCGCCAGCAGCATATCCATCATACGGTCTGTAGACGCACCAGATTCGTTGGTCAACTGCACCAAGCGCCGGGTGTCCGGGAACATGGTGGTTTCACGCAACTGTAGGGGGTTCATTTCGCCCAAGCCCTTAAAGCGCTGAACACTTGGGGTTGAGCGCTTTTTCTCTACCGCTAACCGTTCCAAAATCGCAGTTTTTTCCGCCTCGTCCAAGGCATAAAAAACTTCCTTGGCAACGTCAATTCTGTACAAAGGCGGCATGGCCACATAAACGTGTCCGGCATCTACCAGCGGGCGGAAGTGTTTAACAAACAACGCGCACAGCAAAGTTGCAATGTGTAGACCATCCGAATCTGCATCAGCAAGAATACAAACCTTGTTGTAACGCAGCCGGGTGAGATCATCCACGCCGGGATCTACACCTATGGCTAAGGCAATGTCATGCACTTCCTGAGAAGCTAAGACCTGACTAGCATCTACTTCCCAAGTGTTGAGAATTTTTCCGCGCAAAGGCATGACCGCTTGGAACTCTCGGTCCCTAGCTTGCTTGGCCGACCCCCCCGCTGAATCACCCTCTACCAAAAACAGCTCTGCTCGACCTGTATCTTGACCAGAACAGTCGGCCAACTTGCCTGGCAAAGCAGGCCCAGAAGTTATGCGCTTACGGGCAACTTTTTTCGCAGCATAAAGTCGTTTTTGCGCATTGCTAATGGCCATTTCGGCGATTTTTTCGCCTTCAGCCGAATGCTCGTTTAACCACAAACTAAAGGCATCTTTGGCCACCCCTGCAACAAAAACCGCAGACTGCCGCGAAGACAAACGTTCTTTGGTTTGGCCCGCAAACTGAGGGTCAGCCAACTTAACGCTGAGCACGTAGTTACACTGCTCCCAAATATCATCGCCAGTAATTTTTACGCCGCGAGGGAATAAATCTCGGAACTCACAAAACTCTTTCAGTGCGTCAACCAAACCCGAACGCAGCCCATTAACATGGGTGCCGCCAGCAGCAGTTGGAATAAGATTTACATAGGACTCTGCAATTTGCGTAGAGCCGTCAACTACCCACTTAAGTACGTAGTCAGTGGTTTCTTGAACCCCTTGAGCCGTATGCTGAATGGTCATTTCAGGCACGCACTCGGCGTCGCCTATGCTTTGTTCAAGATACTGTTTCAGACCGTCCTCATAATACCAGCTGACGTTGTCTTCAGGCTTGCCTTCAATAGACAAGCTCATGCGCAGACCGGGGCAAAGTACCGCCTTGGCGCGCAGCAAATGGCGCAGCCGCGTCATCGCCAGCGCGGTGGTATCAAAGTAAGCAGCTTCCGGAATAAATCTAACGCGGGTACCCGTATTGCGCTTACCCACCGTATCGACTTTTTCTAATTTGGTAACGGGCTCGCCTCTGACATAGCGTTGGCGATACAAATTGCCATCGCGTTTGACTTCTACTTCAAGCCAGTCAGATAAAGCGTTCACTACCGAGACACCCACACCGTGGAGGCCACCGGAAAAACTGTAGTTTTCGTTGTCGAACTTTCCGCCGGCATGCAGGCGCGTCAAAATAAGTTCTACGCCCGAGATCTTATGCTCCGGGTGAATATCAACGGGCATCCCTCGGCCATCGTCCTGCACTTCGATTGAGCCATCTTGATTAATGGTGACTTCAATTTCTTGCGCATGACCTGCAATTGCTTCGTCAACACTGTTGTCTACCACCTCTTGGACTAAGTGATTGGGCCTTGTTGTATCGGTATACATACCCGGGCGACGACGCACCGGCTCCAATCCAGTTAAGACCTGTAGTGATTCAGCAGAATATGTTTTTTCGGCCATTTACCTAATTCATAGTTGGTTTAAAGGAGGGCGTGGTTAAACGCTCTAGCTTAGTTGTTATACAGCCATCTTCGGCAAGAGACAGCCAGCGATAACCCGGCGGCTTGTCATCCAAAGTAAACTTGGCGCTATTTGGCGCAAATTGGAAACAAGTTGAAGGCGACCCTAACAGAGGACCGTGGTCACTGGTTACTTCTATCTCTTGATGCGCATGCCCAAATATAGTCCCGCGCAAATTGGCACCAGGGGTCGCTGCAATGCCAGCCATTAATTCATCCACACGCATAATCCGATCTTTATCTAGCCACGGCGCACCAATCTCAACCAAAGGGTGATGAGTTGCCAATAAAAGGTGCTGAGCGTCACTTGCCACTATGGCTTGAGTGAGATGGGTTAAATCATCTGGCGCAATATAGGCAGAAGGTTCGTTATCTACATGAGAGTCCAGGGGCGCAATTAGCCACGACCCCAACGTTAAAGCCTGCATAGGCAACTGTGCATGGTGCATGTTTGCCAACACGTCATGGTTGCCGGGCAAGCACAATAAGGGCACATCAAAAAAACGCCTCACAGTGCCTAAAAAGCGCTGATATACAGCAACTGATCCTTCATGCACAAGGTCTCCGGAGGCCACCACTGCATCGCAAGGGTCTTGGGCTTTAGCCTGTGTAAGCACAGCCTCCAGTGAAGCCTGTGTATCTACTCCTAATAAGGTTTGGCCAGCCTCAACAAGGTGACAATCTGTGATGTGCAAAACCCGCTGCATTAAAGGCTTATTCCAACTGCCCGCGCACCATCGCTCTTAAGTCCTGCGCAATACTCGCCAGAACTTTGGTAGTTGCTGCCGCCTGCGCGATTTTTGCGGCTTTTATTATTAACAGCTGCGTTATTCAAGAGTCAGTTTTACCGGCTCAACAACCCCACCTATGGCTAAACAAAGACTCAGATATTCACCCAAAAAGCGATTCAACTGCACTTTCTCATCTGGGTGACGCATGCGTTGATTGGGGTATTCATAATGCCCATGGAAACGATTCTCATGCTGATATTCCACCACTTCAGCACTGGAAGAGTCGTGGTACATGCGAATACGCATATTTGGGCTACTGCCCCAATTCAACTCAGGCTGTTGGCTCAAGTGCAAAAGGGTTGTATACGGGCTGCGCTCTAACGCCTTAATGACCACAAAAGTGCCCTCTGCACCTGGGGTTAAAGCGATCTTAATTTCGTCCTGCTCGCGCATTTTTGGAAACAACTTGAGCATGCGCTGGTAGTTAATGTCACACACAGCCATGTGGGCAGATAAATCTACCTTGTAGGTTCGCTTGCGAATACTGGATATCTCACCCTTGGCAAAACCACGAGTTAGCGCCTTGGAACGGCTTAAAATATCTTCATCTGTCTCAGGACGTTTTTCTGACACTGCTGGCCTAGATAGTTATGGATAGCTGATAAATGCTTAAGGTTGCCTAATATACCCACCAGATTGGCTTGGGTCACTGGCCCAAAGTGCTTTTATTTAGACAATTGCAGAATGCGCTGCTAGTCGGATAAATTGCGGACTTTGCACCATTCACTGCACTGTGCGACGGGCAAAAGGCATTAATGTAGCGCGCCTTAGGTGTGCGCATGTTGAGATTGGAGGGCCATGCGGTCAGAAGTTAAGCTTTCTCAGCTATGACGGTTATGTCGCATATAAGAGAAAGGAACTGAACTTGCCTTGCAGCACGTACAACTTGCAAGCCACAGACAAAGGCTTGGGTGAGCAGCGCCAAATCAACAAGCAAAAGTCGCTAGATTCACATTACTTGAACGGTTAATCGGCGCATAATCCGCGCATTACGGACTCTGGTCTCGGACCACTTTAAAGGCCATTTATTAAAGGCCAAAAAAGGCACCCATTGAGGGTTCTGATATACTTCGCCGAATATGCGTAGGCAAAATACCTCGTTTGATTGAGGCAGGGTTTTATTCTTAGACCGCGCTATTTCTGAGGCAGGGCGATTTTCTAAAACAGGAAGTTTTATGAAGCAGTACAAAATCTCTAACGTAAGCATTGTAAAGATGGTGGCGCTTTTTTCCGCCAGCATGCTCTTCACACCATGGGCGGCTGCCGAGAATATGCTCGACGTCTACAAAACCGCTAAAGACAACGACGCGGTACTGGGTGCAGCGAACGCATCTTTTGCCGCCAGCAAAGAATTGGTCCCCCAAGCACGCTCAAGCCTGCTGCCTAGCATTGGCGCCCAAACTAGTACCAGTAAAATTAATCGCGATATCTTGCTCGGCGGACAGGCCGTTCTTGGCGAAGAGTACAATGACAATAGCTGGAATGCGCAATTGCGCCAGCCGGTGTTAAATCTGGCCAGTTGGTACACCTTGGGTAGCGCCAAGTCGTCTGTTGAAGCGGCGAGCATGCAGTTGGAAGCAGAGAGCCAAGATTTGATCGTTCGCGTTATTGAAGCGTACTTGAATATTTTGCGCACCAAGGATCGCTTAGACACCACTAGTGCTGAGGTGACTGCGGTACAAAGGCAGCTAGAGCAGGTACAGCAGCGGTTTGAAGTGGGCTTAGTGGCTATTACCGATGTACTGGAATCTCAGGCGGTTTACGACAGCACTGTTGTAAGGCGCATTCAGGCTGAAAGTGATCATGACATTAGCTTTGAAACATTGAGCACACTCACTGGCCGTTCTTACGATCAACTGGCTCGTCTTTCGCAAACTTTGCCTATTGTTGATCCTAATCCAAAGAATGAAGAGGAGTGGGTGGCTACGGCGCTCAGATCTAATCTGGGCATAAAGGCGGCTACAGCCCAGCTGGCTGCTGCCAGATCAGATGTGCGCGCAAGACGTTCTGATCATTTGCCAACAATAGACGCCACGGCTACCTATGCCGAAAACGTCACTGGCGGGCAAAATTTCTTCGGCGCAAATGCTGGCGACACCACCACAGAAAACACCATTTACGCGCTGTCACTGACCGTGCCGCTTTATCAAGGTGGCGCTATACGCTCCAGAGTCAGAGAGGCCAATGCACGAGTCGCGCAATCTCAAGAACAGTTGCTTAACCAAAAACGCACGGTTACGCGCAATACACGCAATTTGTTTAAGTCTGTTGCCACAGATGTAGTACGCGTTGAAGCAAGGTTAAAAGCCATACGTTCTTCTCAGTCTGCTTTGGAAGCCACCGAGACAGGTTATGAAGTGGGTACGCGCAACATTGTAGACGTGCTGCAAGCACAGCAACGTTTGTTTAGCTCACAATTTGACTATGCCGATTCGCGTTACAACTACGTATTGAATTTGATGCGGCTTAAGCAGGCCACTGGCAAGCTGGCCCAAGAAGATCTTGAAGAGTTGAATCAGTTTGTGGATGACGGCGATTTGGTAGAGCGCGTTGTTTCACTGCGCCTGCGCTAAACCAGGCCGAAACTGGCTGAAAAGGTTAATAGTGGTTGCAAGACCACTAGGCCTCTAACTGACCACTCAGCAACGCTAAGGTGCGCTGGGTGGCGCCAACATTGTTCATGATCACCGCACGCGCATTAGACCCCATTTGTTCTCGCCCAGTCGCATCAATCAGCAACTCACTCACCACCTCTGACAATTCGTCTGCATTGGCGATTTTCTTATAGGCACCCGCCTCACTCAGTTGCGCCACCACTTCAACAAAATTGAAATCAGCAGGACCTGCAACAATGGGCAACCCTAGCAGCCCAGGCTCAATTGGGTTATGCCCGCCATGATCTACTAGCGAGCCACCGACAAAGGCCACATCCGCCAAACTGTACAGCGCCAACAACTGGCCCATGACATCTCCCACTATAACGTCATAAACGCCTGCAGTGGGTCCTTCACTGGAAGCTCTCCAAGATAAATTGTGCTGATTAACCAGCGCGCCCAAGTCTGCCGCTCTATGCGGGTGGCGCGGCACTAACAAAAGGCATAACTCAGGCAATTGAGACCTTAGTGATAGGTGCGCTTGGACAATCTGTTCTTCTTCACCAGGGTGCGTGGAGGCGGCAATCCAAACAGGGCGCGCACGAAGATTAAGCTGGGTTTTTAACAATGACGCTTGCTTGGCCAAATTTTGCGGCAACTGTAAGTCGTACTTCACACTGCCTAAAACGCTGACTTTTTGCGCATCCACACCAAGGTCAATAAAGCGCTGCATGTGCTCTGCGGACTGGCAGGCAATATGCGTGATGGCCCCAAGGACGGGACGCGACAACCAACTCATACGCTGATAACCCCGGGCCGAGCGCTGCGACATACGCGCATTAATCAGCACTACAGGAATGCCTTGCGCATTGGCCTGCATAATCAAGTTCGGCCAAATTTCGGTTTCCATCAGCACCAACATGCGCGGTTGGGTTTTACGCAAAAAACTGCGCACGGCAAAAGTAAAGTCGTAAGGCGCATAACAATGATCGACGCTGTCACCCAGGTGCTGATGCACCTGCTCACTGCCTGTGGGCGTCATAGTAGTGACTAAAAAATTTTGTTGGGGCAGATTGTCGATCATTTTTTTGATCAAAGGGGCTGCCGCAATTGACTCCCCTGCGGAGACGGTATGAAACCAAATTGCCCCTGGTTTTATGTCATCTGGCACGCCGCCAAACCGCTCACTCCTACGGGCGGCGTAAGCCGGTTCGCGGCGAGCGCGCATAAGTAGGCGCAAATAGACTATTGGCAACGCCAGCCAAAGCAAAACCTTATAAAAACTTAGCGCAACAAAAAGGCCGAGATACCTCACTGATTTTGCCCAGTGGCTGCAACAAAACCAGCGACATGATTGGCAACATTAACTAACAAATCTGCGTCGGTGGCAGCAACAACAAATTCAAAACCCTCATAACGTGATCGAGCGTGCTCACTGACCACTGCGACAATAGGTACGCCTCGCTGCTTAGCAACAAAATTCAATGCACGCGGTTCTGCAATACACCCTAGATCTAAATCTACAACCACAATGACTGAGGCATTGAGCAAATATTTTTCGCTACGATTTTGCAGGTGCGCCTGGTATTCACTGAAGCCATCTATGGGAATGATCTTTTCATCTTTGTGGCGGCGCATATTGGCAACTGCGGGTGCGTCTGCCTCATCAGTCTTGTCGACAAAATCCAACGCGTTGGTATAGGTGGCCCATTCTTTAATCGCCAGCAGGTCACCCAATACACCCACATTTGCGACGGCATCACTCACCTGACTGCCCAAGTCATCGTCACCTACATAACTGACAAAGGTGCAGGGTGTTTGGGCAGAATGCAGCGTCAACGCAATACCCAGCGCCGCGCTTTGGCCCGATTGAAAAAAATCTTGCGCTTGGTTGCGGCTGGTCAACTGCTGCTGGTCTAACCAAATGTCCCCCACCACCAAAACGTGCCCGTTAGTGGGCGTGAGAGCATCAATGGTATTCAGTGATAAAAGAGACAAGCAAACCTCGGCGCGCTGTATTGGAAATTTTACATTTGTATTATCCTAGAGAGCATACCCAATAGCACTCACTGCTAACACCTAGATCCACAAACGTGCATCAACACAACAACGAAGAAGCCAAATTGGACATGAGCAAGCTAGCACCCAAACTTTCAATCAAGCAGTGGCCCAAGTGGTTTTTGGTCGGCTGTTTGTGGATTGTTGCACGTCTGCCCATGGGCGCAGTGTTTGCGGTGGGCAGAGTCATTGGGTTTCTGGGCTACCACCTCGCCAAATCCAGACGCCACATCACTGAAGTGAACATTGCCAAGTGTTTCCCTGAGCTGTCCGCCCAGCAGCAAAAAGCCTTGGTGCGCGAGAATTTTGTGCACACGGGCATTGGCGCGGTTGAGATCGCACTGCCCTGGCTGAACCCCACGCGAGACCTTGCAGATAGATTCAAGATTGAGGGGCTTGAACACCTAAACGCTGCCCATGACTTGGGCAACGGTATTGTCTTAGTGGGCGCTCACTATACGACTATTGATATCACCAGCCAGCCCCTAGGCAGCCTTGGCTTTGTTGATGTGATGTACCGACAGAACAAAGATCCGGTGTGGGAGAGCTTGCAATATAATGGGCGCAAGGCCTTTTTCGACGGTGTTGTTGAGCGCAGTGACATGCGGCAGATACTCAAACGTTTGAGGCAAGGCCGCGCCATGTGGTACGCGGCGGATCAAGATTACGGCATCAAGCATTCAGTCTTCGCACCCTTTTTTGGTATCGATACCGCCACCATCACGGTCACCTCCCGGCTGGCCAGCAAAAATAAATCTGCAGTGCTTATGCTGCATCAATTTAGAGATCTTAAGCGCAAAACATGGACCCTGAAGTTCACGCCGATGTTAGAAAACTTCCCCTCCGGCGATGACCTGGCCGATGCAACCCGCCTGAATGCGATGTTAGAGGCCGAAGTTAAATCAGTACCCGCGCAGTATCTGTGGATGCACCGCCGCTTTAAGACCCGGCCCACGGGTGAGGCGTCTTTTTATAAGTAACATTGGCCCATTAACGGCCTTGCCGTTGCGGGTGCACACAGCGCCCCTTATGACTACAATCTGTCCCCCGAATCTAAAAAGGCTTTCGCGCTGCATGCCTAATTGCAGCATGAAATAAAAATCGTGTTACCCAAATTTTCAGAAATGTTAAGCCAGCTGGTGGGCGAACCCTCCGTTAGCTCTACCAGCGCCGATATTGATCGCAGCAATCTGCGGGTGATTGAGCACCTGGGTAACTGGCTCAATGACCTTGGCTTTAACACTGAGTTGATGCCACTGCCTGGCCGACCCGATAAAGCCAACCTAATCGCCACCCTAGGTCCAGCGCCGCGAGAAGGCAAAGGTGGCTTAGTGCTTGCGGGGCACACTGACACAGTACCGTTCGATGAAAGCCTATGGCAGTCGGACCCGTTCACCCTGAAAGATACAGATGATGTGTTTTACGGATTGGGTTCTTGCGACATGAAAGGATTTTTTCCGGTTGCGCTAGAGGCTGCGGCAAGCTTTGCCAAAGGCCGGGTGAACGCGCCGCTGACCATTGTGGCCACTTCCGACGAAGAGTCTTCTATGGCAGGTGGTCGGTACTTGGTTGAGTCTGGCAGACCCAAAGCAGACTACGCCATTATTGGTGAACCCACAGAACTGCAACCCATATTTGCCCACAAAGGCATCAGCATGATGTCAATTAACATCATGGGTTCATCAGGACATTCCTCTGACCCAAGCTTGGGCAACAATGCCTTGGACGCCATGCACAATGTGATGAGCGCCTTGTTGGATATGCGCGCCGAGTTAGCCGCGGCGAATAAAAACGATGCCTTCGCCGTGAACGTGCCCACCATGAATATGGGCTGCATGCGTGCGGGTGATAACCCCAACAGAATTTGCGGCCATGCCAATTTACAAATAGACCTGCGCCTTTTACCTGGCATGGACTCAGAAGAAATTCACGCAGAATTAGAGCGACGCATACAAAGGGCTGTTGCAGACAGCGCGGTGACGCTGACATTAAACAAGGCTTATCCGCCCATCCCGCCATTTGCCACACCTGAAAGTGGTGACCTTGTGCAAACATTAAGTGGTTTGAGCAAGCGCGCGCCGGGCACTGTTGCCTTTGGCACCGAGGCGCATTTTTTGCAAACCTTAGGCATGGAAACCGTAGTTTGGGGTCCAGGCAGTATTGACCAAGCGCATCAGCCCAACGAATATTTGGCGAAAGCTCATATATCGCCAGCAATTGCTACACTGCGCCAAGTTATTCAACGTTATTGCATTGACTAAACCATGAAAACCAACGAATACTCACAGTGGTTCAGAGGCTCCACACCGTACATCAGCGCGCACAGAGGCAAAACCTTTGTGGTGTTTATCGGTGGCGACAGCCTTGAGCACCTGAACATTACCAACATAGTCCACGACCTGGCGCTACTGCATGTGCTGGGTGTGCGCTTGGTTCTAATTCACGGTGGCAGACCGCAACTAGACCGTGCGCTGACAGATTCTGTTATGCACGAGCAGCGCCGGGTGACCCGCGCTGAAGACATGGACATTATCAACGGCATTTATGGACAGCTGCGCAGCCAGTTGGAAGGGTTATTTTCTACCGGGTTACCCAATACGCCACTGCATAATGTTGAGATCAGTGTGGTGGCTGGCAATTTTGTCACGGCAAGGCCCATTGGCGTGTTAGCAGGCGTAGACCATTTATTCACTGGCCGCATGCGCAACGTAGATACCGCAAGGGTGAACACCCTACTGGACGCCGGTTCAATTGTGCTGATGTCGCCCAAGGGCTATTCCTCATCTGGCCAAGCCTTTAATTTGGCGGCAGAAGAACTGGCCGCTGATGTCAGCGTGGCGCTGAATGCTGACAAATTGATTATGCTGGATGAGTTAAATCATTTGACCAATGCGGGCGGCCAACGCGAGAGCACAGCAACGCCTACCTCTTTGCAGATACTCATTGGCGCCAATGAACAGATCTCAACCACTACGCGCCTGCGCCTAGACACCATGATTCAGGCAGTGCGCGGTGGCGTCACCAAAGCGCACATCATTTCCTTTCAGGAGGATGGCGGCGTTCTACAAGAGCTCTTTACTGCCGACGGCGTGGGCACCCAAGTGCTTGAAGAAGCCACTGGCCCCGTGCGCCCCGCAAAGTTTGAGGATGTTTCGGACATTGTTGAAATCATTCGCCCTCTTGAAGAGGCCGGTGTTTTGGTGCGCAGGTCTCGCGATCGTTTAGAGCAAGAGATTGAACACTTTTTGGTCGCTGAACTCGACGGCGTTGTCGTGGGTTGCTGCGCAATTTATCCCTTTGAAGATGAAGCGGAACTGGCCTGTGTGGCAGTACACGAGCACTACCGACGCAGAGGCAGTGGCGTTGCCATTGGTGCCAACTTACTCAGAGCAGCAGAAGCAAAAGCCGGCAACTATGGGTCTAAGCGCTTATTTGCACTCACAACCCAAACTCAGGACTGGTTTATTGATCAGGGATTTGCACCCACCGACGTGAGTGACCTACCAACCAGCAAACAGTCTCTTTATAATTGGCAGCGCGGCTCGAAGGTCGTTTCAAAACCTCTGAGCTAACGCTGCGCTAACTGCAGGTAACAAAGACCTGCCTCAAAATGTAGGAAGTAAAATGGCTAACGATCGTCCCTATAGTTCTCTTGTTGTAGATGGCGTAGAGCAAGCACCCAGCAGGGCTATGCTGTACCCCACAGGGTTTAAAACGGAGGATTTTAGCAAGCCGCAAATTGGTATTGCCTCTACTTGGAGCATGGTCACCCCCTGCAACATGCATATTAATGAACTGGCTGACGCCGCCTGCATGGGCGCTGATGAAGCCGGCGCTAAAGCCGTGTTGTTCAACACCATCACCGTTTCAGACGGTATTTCTATGGGCACACCGGGTATGCGTTACTCGTTGGTGTCTCGCGAAGTCATCGCAGACTCCATTGAAACTGTAGTTGGCGCGCAAGGCTTTGACGGCTTTGTCGCCATTGGCGGCTGTGACAAGAACATGCCTGCCTGCGCCATTGCTATGGCGCGCATGGATAGACCCAGCGTCTTTGTTTACGGCGGCACCATTTTACCCGGCGCGGAGCGACGCGACATTGTCTCTGTATTTGAAGCGGTAGGCGGACACGCAGCGGGCACGGTTTCCGATATTGAACTTAAAGAGGTAGAGGAAACCGCCATTCCAGGACCAGGTTCCTGTGGCGGCATGTATACGGCAAATACTATGGCCTCTTCAATTGAGGCATTAGGGTTGTCACTACCCGGCAGTTCAGCGCAAAACGCCATTAGCCAAGACAAAAAGCAAGACAGCTACAACGCCGGAGCGGCGGTTAGAAATTTGATTAAGTTGGGCATCAAGCCAAGCGACATTTTGAGCAAAGAAGCGTTTGAAAATGCCATTACGGTGACCATTGCCCTAGAGGGATCTACCAACGGCGTATTGCACTTACTGGCTATAGCACATGCAGCCAATATACCTCTGACGCTTGATGACTTTAGCCGCGTAGGTAAGCGCGTGCCGGTTTTGGCCGACATGCGCCCTGCGGGCCAATACGCCATGAGCGAGCTGATTGAAATTGGTGGCATACAGCCGCTGATGAAAATGCTGTTGGCCGAAGGCCTACTGCATGGCGATTGCTTAACCGTTACAGGCAAAACTCTGGCGGAAAACTTAGCCGATGTTGAAGACTATCCTGCGGACCAAAAAATCATTCGCCCAATGTCTAACCCAATTAAGAAAGACAGCCACCTTGTGATTTTACGCGGCAACTTAGCCCCAGAAGGCGCAGTAGCAAAAATCACGGGCCATGAGGGTCTGAAATTTACTGGCAGCGCCCGCTGCTTCCATGGCGAAGAAGCGGCAATGGCCGCGATCATGGACGGCCAAGTACAAAAGGGCGACGTGGTTATTGTTCGTTATGAAGGCCCCAAAGGCGGCCCAGGCATGCGCGAAATGCTCAGCCCAACCAGCGCCATCAATGGCCGCGGCATGTCCCAAGATGTAGCACTACTCACCGACGGCAGATTCTCAGGTGGGTCTCACGGTTTTGTTGTAGGCCACGTAACACCGGAAGCGCACTTGGGCGGCCCTATTGCTTTGGTTGAGGATGGCGACACCATTACCATCGACGCGGAAACTCAAGAAGTTATCCTAGATGTCAGCGACGAAGTGCTGGCACAAAGACGTGCTCAATGGACAGCACCCAAGCCCTACACCGAACGCGGCACGCTGGCAAAATATGCCCAGCTGGTTAGCTCGGCAAGTGAAGGCGCGGTGACGGACAAATATCTGGGCTAGAATTCTAGCTAAGAGCCACACCGCGTATAGGGGGAAACGTGTCAACCTGTGAACTATGCGCCAACCCGGCACAACACGTAGTGCCGGGGTACAAGTTACCGGTATGCGAAGTGTGTTGGTCTGGTGCCGCCCAAGGATGGGCTGCAAATTTGGAACCCATCCTTTTTGCGGCATTAGCCGCCAGAGGCCTACTGATACCTGACCGAGGCGACAATGACTTGTTGCCTCGCTCTTACGCCCCGCCTGAAGACTTTAACATTTAACGTCAGCTGCGCAAAAAGAGGGGCCGAGCTTTAACGGGACAACCGCACTGCAATGGCATCTTGCCGACCATCCTCACCCATCAGAAAGCTGATCGCGTCATTAGAAACACCATACTTCTCAGCCATCAGAGCATTTACCGCAGCAGCTTGAGAAGGGTCTGACACCACACTGGGACTAAATCTATCGCCCTCTCTGGTGACATAAACCGCCTGCCCCGCCTGCACGTTGCTCATTAATCTTTGATACCAACCGGATTGATCATCGCCAGCCCGCAGCCACATGCTGCCGTCATGGTCCACCACCCAGAGCCGCGTGCTTCGTAATTCACCTTGATCATCTTGCGACTCAAGCACCACAACTTCGCCACTTTCTGACGCCAGCATAATCAAACCAAAATAGATAAAGGGCGCCAGCACAACCATCAACAAAATTTTCTTTAACACTGTAAGTTCTCCCATTTCCTTGTATACCGATCATGCAATAAAAACGTTGCACTGTACGGTTACTTTGTCGGAAAAAAAGGGGGAATTGTAGGCTTGCTGAAAAGAGGTGCTTGAAAACGAAGCAAGAAAAGGCAGTGAATGAGAAAAAAAAGCATGTGCGTTAACAAACGGGTAGAAAGCAGGGCAAAACCGAAGGAGGACTTTCCCCTTTGCTAACCGCTCGCTTCTATCCGGCGCGCTACTTTCATTTGCAGCGCTAGATAGAAAACTACTTAACCAAATGGTGTGCGCTAAACCGAAGTTTTCTCATGCACCATATCGACCAAGAACTTCACATTATCTACTGGGGTCTCGGGAATAATGCCATGACCTAAATTGAAAATGTGACCGGGGCGTCCTGCCACCTGATCTAATAGCCATTGAGTTTGCTGAGCAACCGCCGCCTGCTCAGCGCACAAAACGATTGGATCCAAATTGCCTTGCACAGCCGTGCAGCCCAATTGGTCCCAAGTAGGC
>QXZU01000063.1:0-7278 GCA_009886205.1 K189A clade bacterium
GATAGGTGGGTAGATGGGTGGGTAGATGGGTAGGTGGGTAGGTGGGTAGATGGGTAGGTGGGTAAAACCTTTCAAACCGAGAAAAAAACTTACCTGAGCCAAACCCTTGCACTTGTCGAACGGGGCAAGGCACACTCAATGAAAGGTAAATGCCAAACGCAAGATAGCCAAGAAATTATGCCAGCAGATATCCAGTGGTCAGATGCTAAAGACAGTGAGCACAACGCTACCCGTGAGTTTCGTATCCAACGCAAAGCTATGCGCGATATCACAGGTGCTCTTTGGCTACCCAAGTCTTCCGTCGAGGGTAAAACGCTGATCTGCTGCGGCCACGGCGCATCAGGTGATCGCTATCAGACACCCATAAGCCACCTAGCAGAACGCTTTGTTAAAGCAGGACTTCCGGTCCTATCTTTAGACGGCCCGGTACACGGTTTACGCAAAGTTGGCGACGGCGGACGCGGGGCGTTTTTCCCAGAGTATCAACGTGACAACAGTTTGGTTGATATGACCAATGAGTGGGCCCACACCGTAGAATTGATAAAGGCAGAGACCGGCACAGGCAACCTGGCTTATTTCGGCCTCTCTATGGGTTCTTTGTTCGGCATTCCATTCATCGCAAGCAGAACAGATGTCACGGTGGCAGCCATTGGTCTAATGGGCGTGCAACCAGACTTTCCCCATGGCGAAACCTTACTCGAGAACGCCGCGCAGATTAAATGCCCACTACTGTTCCTACTGCAGTTAGAGGACGAACTATTCAACCGCCAAGGGTGCCTTGATGTATTCGACGCCTTCGCCTCAGAAGACAAACGCCTCCACGCAAACCCCGGCCTACACCCAGAAGTGCCTGTTGAGGAAATCGACTTTACCTTTGACTTTATGCTCGCTCATATCAATGGCACCCAAACAAAAAAGACCGTGAATATCATCTCCGACTGAGCGCGACTAAAAAACAACTTCTATTTTAGTCAACTCGCCTTCCTGAATTACATTGTCTAGATTTCTGTCAATGACAATAGCAAAAAACATAACTTCTGTTGGAGCATCTGCTAACGTATAGGTTTTACCGTACAGTGTTATTTCGTTTACTGGGAAGCTAAGTTTCAGGAATCCGTTGTAGAGGTGTTCCACCAATTGCGCTCTATGTTTTGCAGCATTTTGATAATAAACATAGTGATGGCCTGCTTCAGATATATGCAGACTACTGTACCCACCAGGCTCTGCGGCTAAACCCGAGCCTCGTTGAAACATAGGAATTTCATCTAAAGCGCCACCCACTTGCACTGAGTTAAAGAGTTGCCTATTGAGTACAACCGCTATTCGCACAGCGTGATAATTATCATCTGATCCATTGTTGTAGGGGCGTTGGAAAAACGTCAGCGCGAAAGGTTCACGATCTACGTTAATCTTTGATGTAGGCTGCTCCAACAAAAACACAGCATGGCCCTGCGATAGGTATACGTTTTTCACGCTCGCCGGATCATGCGGACCGTTGAAAACACCTGCTATCAGAACCAAGAGGCCAATCATATTCACAGGCATTTTCTGTAACCCCTAAACTTATTCCACAAAACTCCAGCGCTGAAGCAATGAGCATGCCGCAATCAGTTGTTATCTACACAACTGTTCTAAACAGCAAATTACGTTATAGCGCGATTCAGACAAATATCAATCACCGCAAAACTAACTAACCACTGTTTACTTGTATTGGCGCAAAATTGCGTTTTTCCGGGACAACCCAGTTTTGCATGGAGGGTGTTACATTAGTAAGAGTAGATCTTGCTAGCACTTACTCGATACACAAACGTTTATCTGTGTTTGCTACCATGAGGCAAGAAACCCGCTCACCTTAGATTAGCCCACAGGTTAGACCGCGCAAAGATTTTCAATTTTTAATTGAGGTTAGGGGGGCTATCTCGTTAAGGTGCTCAACTCACGACCAATGGAATATAAATTCAGCGCTAGCTAAACACGAGTAGAGTGCGACGAGGACCGAAATGACTGACATGACCGAACTTGAATATTTAGAAACCGAAACAGGCGAAAACCCCGTTGGCTGCGTGATATGGATGCACGGCCTCGGCGCGGATGCCAGCGACTTTGAGCCCATCGTACCTATGCTGCCGCTAAATCAGCCGTTACGCTTTGTCTTCCCAAACGCGCCAATACGCCCCATCACTGTAAATGGCGGCGCCGAAATGCGTGGTTGGTACGACATAGATCCAAGCTCGTCCGTGGTCGGTGGCGATGACATTAATGAGTCAGCGGCGGCCATTAAAGCGTTGGTAGAAAACGAAATAGCCAACGGTTTTAAATCCAACCAAATCGTCTTGGCGGGGTTCTCTCAGGGCGGCGTTATTGCCCTAGAACTTGGTTTATCTACAGATCACAAAATGGCCGGCATCATGGCGTTATCTACCTACGTGCACGACCACCAGCGCCTTACTGACCGCGTTGGGTTCGCCAATATTGATACACCCATATTCATGGCACACGGCATCAATGACCCGGTCATTCCAATTACGCGCGCCATTACTTCACGCCAAACATTACTGGATCTGGCCTACCCTGTTGAATGGCAAGAGTACGCCATGGGTCACCAGGTTTGCCCGCAAGAAATTACACATATAGGCCAATGGCTAAATCAGATTTATCAAAATTAGTCCCGCTACTGCCCAGCCCTAAAACTTGGGTAGATACAGCGCTACAAGACTTTGAGAGTTTTCTCCAAGATCACGCCTCTGCGGAAAAGAAAGCCTCTGGCATGGCGCTGAGCATGGCATCCCACTACCCAGACCGCTTAGATCTGGTGAGCGCAATGGTGGATTTGGCGGTGGAAGAACTCAACCACTACCGCGAAGTCATGCGCCTCCTATTGGGTCGAAAAATTGTCCCCAGCGCAGACCGCAAAGACGCATACGTCACCCAATTGAATAAGCAGGTACGTAAAGACGCCGAGTACTTTTTACTCGACCGATTACTTGTCGCAGCGGTGGTAGAACGCAGAGGCGCGGAACGCTTTGGCCTCATTGCCGAACACATTACCGACCCATCTTTAAAAAAATTCTATGCCGCCATCACCGCCAGCGAAGAGCGCCACTGGCAGCTATTTGTAGAACTGGCATGGGCACACTGCGCGGTTGACGAAATTGAACAGCGCTTTAACGAATTGGCGGACTACGAGAACAATTTGGTCAGCACGCTGCCTATTGCCGCAACCCTGCACTAACACCAACAATTGGGTAAAAATATGAAGGACCCAATTGCGCAATACTTAAGCCGCTACGCGGAGCCTGAGGCGGCTGACGCAGAACATTTGCATACATCAGTCCTCGCGCCAAAAAATACTTACGCCCAATGTTTGGTCGTGCCCGCTTTTGATGAAGCCGAAGATTTTCTGCCCCGCCTACTGCGTAACATCAGTGATCGACAAGATTTGCTGGTCATCATTGTCGTCAACGCACCAAAAAACGAGGGGCAGACAAGCTATGACCCTGCGCCCATCCAGCGCACCCTAAAGCTGCTACAAACTCTGCAAACACCGGAGGCAAAACCCTTACTAGACTGCGGCAGGTTAATCATAGATCGGGTAAGCCCTGAACGGGAGATACCGCATAAGCAAGGTGTTGGGTTGGCGCGAAAGATCGCCAGTGATGTGGCCCTCGCACTACACCACTCCGGCCGCATCACCTCGCCGTGGATCTACCAGACCGATGCCGATGCCTGCTTGCCCAATGACTACTTCACAACCCCTATGCCACAGCGCGGGTGCGCCATATTCCCCCACCGGCACATCAGTGACGACACTGAAGTAAATGCCGCAGCACGACTCTACGATTTACACATGAGTTACTTTGTTGCGGCGCTGAGAAAACATGGCAGCGCTTATGCACACCCCAGTCTTGGCAGTACCTTGAGTATTCACGCCTTGGACTACGCCAATGTCAGAGGCTACCCAAAACGCAGCGCCGGTGAGGATTTTCATATCCTCAACAAGTTGAGCAAGATCACGCCGCTGACCCTTTTGCCCAGCCCAAGTATTGAAGTGCAAGCCAGAACATCGGCCAGAGTGCCCTTTGGCACTGGTCCAGCATTGAGTCGAATCATCGAAAATTTACGCCAACAGCCAAATGGCAGCGGTTATTTAAGCTACAACTATGCAAGCTTCAAACTCTTAGCCCAAGGCTTGGCAGCACTGGGAGCGGCGTGTCAAAGTACCCAAGGAGCCAAGGTCGAATTCCCGCCACAAGTGAGCGAGATCCTCAATGAGCTGGGTTTAGAAAAAGTTTTACCCCAACTCACAGACACAAATACGCCGCGAAATCAGCGCCAGAGGGTCGCCACCGAGTGGTTCGACGCGCTCAAAACCCTACGTTTTATCCACCTTGCTCGACGCTTTTACCCAGATAAATCATTGCTAGAAACCCTGCGGAGTGAGGCTGGAGAACTTCAGCTACTTGACGAGTGAACTGTCCGTCCAAGCGTATTCACAAATATGCGTTATTCAGCAGCCACTACATGCCACCAAGCCACTAAACCTGCCGCATAATTAGCAGTTAACAGTGGCGGACAATCCCCGTAGAATGCTTACGCCTTAAGGCCTCGCAGCCTTTTGCGAAAAAACAGTACGAGCATCAAATACTCACACGCTTTCTATTTTCTATCAGGTAAGAATCACCCGATGGCCACAATTTTTATTGACGGACAAGTAGGCACAACTGGTATCGAAATCAGCGAACGACTCCGTGGTCGCGCAGACATCGAACTGATTAGTTTGGCCAATGACGAGCGCAAAAGCCCGTCGGCACGCACGCGCCTGCTACAGCAAGCGGACGTCGCCATTTTATGCCTGCCTGATGATGCCGCTGTCGAATCTGTCGCGTTAGCTGACGGCAAAGCAAGAATACTTGATGCAAGCACTGCGCATCGTACTCACCCAGACTGGGCATACGGGCTACCAGAACTCAGTCCAACAGCGCGTGAAGAAATTGCCAATGCGCAATTTGTCTCTAACCCCGGCTGTTACCCGCAGGGCTTTATTTTACTCACAAGGCCCCTTATTCAAGCTGGCCTATTGTCAGCCAGCACGCCACTGCGTTGCCATGCGCTGTCTGGCTACTCTGGCGGCGGTCGGCAAATGATCGAAAAGTTTCGCGACTTTTCGCCATCGCAGGCCGATACCTTGGGCGTGCAAAGTTATGCCCACGGACAGCAGCACAAACACCTGCCAGAAATGCTCAAGTACAGTGGCACCACTGTACAACCCTTATTCACACCCAATGTTGCCAACTATTACAAAGGCATGTTGGTCCAGGTGCCCTTATTTGCCACTGAGCTGAATAACGCATCACCCGCGCAGGTACATGAAGTACTTAGCCAGCGCTATGCAGACGAGGCCTTCATCAACGTTGCATCCCTTGACGCTGAAGAACTCATGGACGGTGGTTTCCTCAACCCCACGGGCTGCAATGACAGCAACCGCATAGACCTTATGGTGATGGGCGATACCCAACGCATAATTCTTTGCGCTCGCTATGACAACCTTGGCAAAGGCGCTGCTGGCGCCGCAGTACAAAACTTAAACATAATGCTTGGTATAAAGGAGTCGTCAGGACTATGAGCACACCGTTGGCGCAACGCTCAAACGCAGAGCTAGAAAAATTACAACAAGAATTAGATGCGGCTTACCAAGGCCTAAGCGCAGCGCAAGGCGGCAACCAACTGAAGCTAGACTTAAGTCGCGGCAAGCCCGGTGCCGAACAATTAGATTTGAGCAACGGTTTAGAAGAGGCCCTTGGCGGCGACTTCTTCAGCGCAGACGGCACCGACACGCGCAATTACGGCGGCATACGCGGCATTAGTGAGGCCAGAGAGCTAGGCGCCGAACTTATGAGCGTTCCTGCGAATGAAATTATTGCCGGCGGCAACTCCAGTTTGACCATGATGCACTTGGTGCTTAGAACAGTTATGGACCTTGGCCTCTGGGGCGACGAGCGTCGCTGGAGTAATTGCCCAACAGCAAAAATTTTGACCCCAGTACCCGGCTATGACCGACATTTTGCGTTAGCCGAACATTTCGGGTTAGAAATGGTTAATGTGCCAATGAACGATGACGGCCCAGACATGCAGGCAGCCCATGAACTAGTAGCCAACGATGACAGCATTAAAGGCATCTGGTGTGTACCCAAATACGCCAATCCCACAGGCTGCACCTACAGTGACTCGGTTGTAGATGCAATTGCCGCGCTACCCAAACACGCCAAGGCAGATGATTTTGTTGTGATGTGGGACAACGCTTATGCCGTCCACCACCTAAATGAGCACGGCGAGCACTTAAAATCCATTCGCGACGCTGCACTATCGCAAGATACCCAAGAGCATATTGTGCAGTTCGCTTCCACGTCCAAAATTACCCACGCAGGATCAGGCGTTGCCTTTATTGCTGGGGCAGACAAGGTTTTGGCCAACTTAGAAAAACACATGGCTGTTTTTACTATTGGCCCAGACAAAGTGAATCAATTGCGCCATGCGCGATTTTTAAAAGGTCGGTTAAAAGAACATATGGCTGCACACGCTGCAATCATCCGACCAAAATTCGACCTAGTGTTGAAGAGTTTCGAGCAAGAATTGGGCAGCTTAGGCATAGCCACTTGGACTAAACCCAAGGGTGGCTACTTTGTTTCCTTAGACCTTCAGCCCGGCCTAGCCAAAGAAGTGGTAGCAATGGCAAAAGCAGTAGGTCTTACCCTGACGCCAGCGGGTGCAACATTTCCTGGCGACCACGACCCCGAAGATCGAAATATGCGAATAGCGCCTACCTTTGGGTCCTTAGATGAAATTAACGCAGCAATGGATATCCTGACGCTGTGTATAAAGTTGGCCAGCGTACGCAAGCTGGTTAGCGACAAAACTTAATTAGGTATTACATGTTAGAAGACAATGGCGAAAATCAAGATTTAGACAAGGCCAAAGAAAAAGCTGCAGCGGAAAACGCGGCAGAAAACTCCACACCCGAAACAGCTGCCGAGGCGTCTGAACAAACGGCAGAACAGACGGCAGAACAAGAGAACGAGACAGTTGAAACTACTGTAGAAGAAACCGCTGCGGAAACCGAGTCCGAGCAAGTAAGCGATACGGCAAACGAAGCCGATAGCGACAGCGAGCGCGAAACCAGCGACGAGGCCGATGCAGAGGCGGCTACAGAAGCCCCTGAAGAAAGCACTCACGATGGTAGCCACGCCACCACTGAAGAGGTAGTTGAAGAAACTGCTGAAG
>QXZU01000063.1:7288-48891 GCA_009886205.1 K189A clade bacterium
GGAAACCGTCAGCGAAACACCTGCTGCTGAAGAAACAATTGTCGCGGCAGCTAGCGAAACAGAAGCTGCCGTTGATGAAGTTGCAGAAACAGAAGAAGCTGAGGCGGCAACAGAAACCGCAGCAGAGTACGAAACCGTACGATTCCAAGAACTCGCGCTCCCAGAACCACTGGTAGCCGCAGTAGACGAACTCGGCTTCGAATTTTGCACGCCTATCCAAGGCAGATCACTGCCCTTCAGCCTATCTGACTACGACGTTACCGGCCAGGCACAAACAGGCACCGGCAAGACTGCGGCATTTTTAATCACCCTGTTCACCCGCTTCTGGGAGAACCCGCTACAAACTGAACAAGCTTCAGGCACACCTCGCGCATTGGTCCTAGCACCCACACGGGAACTGGCCATGCAAATTGAGGGCGACGCACAGGGCCTGAGTAAGCACATGGGCATGCGCACAGTTTGCGTAGTAGGCGGCATGGACTACGGCAAGCAGCGCGAAGAACTTGAAGAGGGCCCGGTCGATGTATTGGTAGCCACCCCAGGCAGACTGATCGATTTTGTTGAGCGACGAGAAATCAATCTACGTGAAGTAGAAGTACTGGTCATTGATGAAGCAGACCGCATGCTCGACATGGGCTTTATCCCAGACGTGCGCCGCATTGTTTTGCAAACACCGCACAAGCGAAAGCGCCAAACCTTGTTCTTCTCCGCAACGTTTAACGATGCTGTTATGCGCTTAGCACAATCTTGGACCATCGACGCAGAACACATTATTGTTGAACCCGAGAGCGTAGCAACCGACACTGTAGATCAGAAATTCTGGTTGGTTGGCGCGCGAGAAAGACAAAAAGTACTGTTTCAATTCCTATCCCACGCGCAACCTGAACGGGCAATCATTTTTGCTAACAGACGCGATCAAACCCACCGCATTGTTGAATTTCTGCGGAAGAAAGACATACCGTGTGAAGCGCTGGCTGGCGACGTGCCACAACGCAAGCGCATGGCAACTTTAGCCCGCTTCAAAGAGGGTAAGTTACGTTACTTAATAGCAACAGATGTTGCTGGTCGTGGCATCCATGTGGATGGTGTAACCCATGTTGTAAATTACGAACTACCTGACGATTCAGAAGACTACGTACACCGCATTGGCCGTACCGGACGCGCTGGGGCATCGGGTACATCTATCAGCTTTGTATCTGAAGATGACGCTTTTAATCTACCTGCGTTGGAGCAATATCTGGGTACTCAGATCAAGTGCATCCAGCCTGATTTGCTGCCAGACAGCTAAGGGACGCAGTCTAAACTGCGGGTTGGAAAAGACTTATGACTGAACAAAAAGCAGACGACGCTGCAACCCAAAACTCGTCTACCGTCACCCAAGTGGCGGTAGTTCAGCATAATGCAGGCATAGATGTGGAGGCTAACTTAAGCAAGTTAGAACAACTCTCCACACAGGCCGCCAGCGATGGCGCGCAACTTATCACATGGCCCGAAGCGTTCGCATACCTGGGCCGACACGACGGCAAAAAAGAAATCTTGGAATCTCTTAGCGAAGGCGGGCCAATCCTTGCGCGCTGCCAAGCATTAGCCCGCAAGCTGCGCTGCCACTTACTGTTGGGAGGGTTCCACGAAGCTGTGGAGGGCGACCCTGACCGCTGTTACAACACCAGCGTGTACTTAGACGAAACGGGCAGCATTCGCGCAAGCTATAGAAAAATACACCTATTCGACGTAAGCATTCCAAACGGCCCACAGCTCATGGAATCAAAGCAAACTGCGCCGGGTGAAAAAGCTGTGTGTGTAGACTCGCCAATGGGCAGTCTGGGCCTAACCATTTGCTATGATGTGCGCTTCCCTAACTTATACCAACGCTTAGCCAGTATGGGCGCGGTTGCTATGACAGTACCTTCAGCGTTTACCGCCACCACTGGCGCAGCCCACTGGCACACGTTGCTCCGCGCTCGCGCCATTGAAACCCAGAGCTATGTTATTGCCCCTGCGCAACATGGCGCGCACAGCGCCAATCGCGCGTCCTACGGACACTCACTCATTGTCGACCCATGGGGCAAGGTCATTGCCGAACTGCCCCAGGGCGACGGTTACGTTATTGCCAGCGTAGACAGCGAAGAAGTACACAGAATTAGGCGCGAAGTACCCAGCCTTGCTAACCAAAGGCCCATAAGCTAACCCATGAGCAATCAACTAGAACAACACGCTCCTCGCGGCAGCGGCCAAATTATTTTCTTACTCGCCGCGCTCATCATCATCGCAGCGGGACTCAAATCTGCCCAAGAAATTATGGTGCCATTTTTGTTGGCTGCATTTATAGCCACCATCGCCGCAACACCGATGTTCTGGATTCGCGCCAAAGGCGTACCGGCAGGCATTGCATTGGCATTGGTGGTGGTTGGTATATTCACCGCTCTTTTACTGATCGGCGCGGTAGCCACACAGTCCACGTCAGCGTTTATCGCCAAGTTACCCTTCTACCAAGAAAGACTTGTTAGCATTCAAGGCGACCTTGTCGTGGCGCTAGAAGGCTTTGGTATTCCAGTGGATTTGTCCAAGCTACTTGAAGGATTTTCGCTCAGCTCAGCACTTAAGTTTGCTGGTTCCACATTGGCAAGCCTGGGTAATTTATTAAGCAATGGCTTTCTAATCATTCTCACAGTTATTTTTATTCTCGCCGAAGCCACTAGCTTTTACCCAAAGTTAAACTCCGTTTTAAGCAACCCACAGCGCGACTTGGTGTACTTCACACGTTTCGCCAACAACATGAATCGTTACGTGGCCCTGAAAACCTCCATGAGCCTGCTCACCGGCTTACTGGTGTCTGTTGCCCTGTGGATATTAGACATCGACTTCCCAATCCTTTGGGGCCTGCTGGCTTTTCTGCTTAATTTCATCCCAACCATTGGCTCAATTTTCGCGGCCATACCGCCGTTACTATTAGCCCTCATTCAACATAGCCCAAGCGCAGCTGGCGCTGTAGCACTGGTTTTTTTCCTCATCAACATGGGCGTAGGCAACGTTTTGGAACCTCGTTACATGGGCAAGGGCTTGGATCTCTCCACGTTGGTAGTGTTTTTGTCTCTGATTTTTTGGGGCTGGATACTTGGCACAGTAGGTATGTTTCTCTCTGTACCGCTAACCATGACCGGTAAGATCGCTATGGAAGCCAACCCAAGAACAGTGTGGTTAGCGCGACTACTCGGACAAAGTGAAGGCAGTGAACGGCCTCCAGCCGCTACAATTGAGCAAGACACAGCGCCTACCACGACCCAAAATCAAACCCAGAATCCGCCTCTAAACCAGAGTCCTTCTCAGCACGAGTCCGATAACTAATGAGTCAATTTGAACGGCCAAACATTGCGGCTATGCAAGGGTATAGCTCCGGCGAGCAACCCTTAGAAAAAGAAACGATTAAACTCAACACCAACGAAAACCCGTTTCCTGCCAGCGCAAAAGTGCAGGCAGCATTAATGGATTTCGCAACAGCAGACCTTAGAGTTTACCCACAACCCACCGCAGACAAATTACGTGACGCCATTGCCGCACATCATGGCCTGACGCGAGATCATGTAATGCTCACCCACGCCGGTGACGAAGCACTGCGACTGGCCATTACAACCTTTGTTGAACCGGGCGGCACGCTGGGCACTACAGATCCAAGCTATTCCCTGTACCCCGTGCTAAGCAAAATTCAAGATGCCACAATGCAAACCCTCGCATTGGAAGACGACTGGTCTATTCCAAACACATTTGCTCAGGCTATGACACAACATAACGCCCAGCTAACTTGTTTGGTGAACCCCCATGCGCCTAGCGGGCACCTTACGCCGCTAGCGACCATTGAGGCCATTGCAGAAAATATCAGCGGCGTACTGTTAGTAGATGAAGCTTATATCGACTTTGTCGATCCGAGCATTGCCTATTCCACCAAAGATTTGCTTAACGCTCGAGACAACGTACTCGTGCTACGCACCTTCAGCAAAGGCTACAGCTTGGCGGGATTACGCCTAGGCTACTTACTTGGCGACCCAGAACTGATCAAACCCATGCTGGAAAAAACCCGCGACAGTTACAATGTAGACGCCATCAGCCAAGCCCTAGGTTTAGCAGCAATAGAAGATCAGGCCTACGCCCAGGAGACTTGGCGAGTTGTGCGCGAACAAAGACAGGTGCTAAGTGATGCACTCAGTGCAATGGGCTTTAGCTGCCCCGCAAGTGAAGCCAATTTTTTACTCGCCACAATGCCAGAGGAAATTGACGCAGAAGGATTGTACGAAGCACTGAAAGCCAAAAGTATTTTAGTGCGCTATTTCCCAACACCAAGACTCAAAGACAAACTACGCATCACAGTAGGCACTGCGGAACAAAACGAAAAGTTGATCGCCACCATACGCCAACTAATCACGCGCTAAGCCAATTTGGCTAACTGCCAAGACAAAATGAAAGGGTTCCAATGAGCAAACACCTACTCAATGACGAAAAAATTGCAGCACTGCCCATCACTCGGGTACAGCACCAATTTAACGACAATGCTATTCGCTCAACAAAAACCCTCAGTTCCGCCACAGGCATGCAGCGCTTAGGCATACACCTCGTCACCATTAGCCAAGGAAACGACTCCACTACCCACCATTATCATGATGCCGACGAGGAATTTATTTACATTGTTTCGGGCAAAGGCATTGCACGGATTGGCGAGGAATCATTCGAAGTAGGTCCCGGAGACTTTATGGGTTTTCCAGCACCGTCAGATGCCCACAGCTTACACAACCCAAACGCAGAAGATCTGGTTTACCTCATGGGCGGCGAAGGCTGGCCTGTAGACGTTGTTCATTACCCAGAGATAAAGCGCAGCATGACCCGCTCGCATGGCAAGCGCGCCTACTCCGACTGGGACGACATTACTGAAGTTAAAAGCCGCTAGCGTCGGCAACGCCATTTGGCGAAAGCGGTAAGGTCGAGTACCCTTTACTCGCTTCTTTGAGTGCACCCGTTGTGCGAAAGGGGCAAAAACCTGTGACCACTTTTGACCAGAGCATTAGTCGATACCATGTTTGACACTATGTTTGGCAAAATAACTGACAGAATAATTGACAGAATAGTTGACAGAATAACTTACAAATAATTAAGAGGAGGGGATATGACTCAGCTACCCGCAGTGAGCCTTGCCGCCGTACCCGGCCGCAGATTACAAACCATCGAGATCGCCAAAGAAATTGAAAAGAAAGGTTTCCCCGGCATCTTCGGGCCTAGCCTGGGTGACAGCCTTTCTCTTTGTAACGCCATCGCGCTGGCCACAACTGATGTCATGATCGGCACAAGTATTACCCCTATATATACACGCAACGTTACCGACTTCGCGCAAACAGCAGGTTTTTTGCACGAAGTGTCCAATGGTCGCTTTCGTTTTGGTGTCGGCGTCAGCCACGCACCTGCACTGAACAGAATGGGTATTACCGCAGGCAAGCCACTGGGCGATATGCGTAAGTTTGTTGAAGACATGCACGCGGTGCCACGAGTTGGCGACATGCCCCCTATCGTTTTAGCAACCCTGCGCGACAAAATGATTCAGTTGGCGCAAGAGATCGGGGGCGGCATGGTATTTGCCAACGGCGCACGTTCTTATATGAGCCATTCACTGGGCAACCTATCTGCCCAAACGCTCAGCAACGATGATTTCTTTATTGGCAACATGATTCCTACATGTGTCAGCGACGACAAAGCAGCCGCTGCTGCCGTTTGCCGCAAAACCCTGACCAGCTACGCGTTTCTACCCAACTATAGAAACTACTGGAAGGCCGCAGGTTTTGAAGAGGAAATGAATGGTGTTGAAGCCGCCATTGCCGAGAAGGACTATGACCGCGTACCTGAATGCCTGTCTGACCGCTGGCTTGCAGACACCACGCTTTTTGGTAGCGCAGCTGAAGTACGCGAAGGCGTAGAAGCTTGGTTCGACGCGGGCATTAAGACCCCTATCATCGTGCCGTCTTCAGCATCGGGTGGTCAGATTAAGGCGTTGGAAGAATTCTTCGCCCTCTGGGACTAGTACCCAGTCACTCTACCCACTACTTGCACCCGCCACTTGCCCCCAATACGTAAGCTCCGACTCATCAGGCACGGCAACGCGGAGCCAAGTCGGTTTGGGCAAACGGATTATGCACGGCCACTAGATCAACGTGGCCTTGCTGATTTACACAACACCACCCAACAACTACTCGCACGTAGCGATAACACCGCAGATTGGTTGTGGGCTAGCTCAGCGGCGAGAACCTCAACCACCGCACAAGCACTCTCAGCAATTTGCAATTGCCCCATGCAGTTAGAGAAAGAACTCTATTTAGCAGGCCCAGAATCCATACTCAGCGTGCTGCAGGGTACCCCGGAAGATTTTTATGACGTCATACTGGTAGGCCACAACCCTGGCATTAGTATGTTGGCTGGACTGCTCAACAGCCCAGCGCAAACGATTGAGCTAGACACTCTGGGTATAGTGGCGCTTACGTTCAAAGGCCAGTGGCAGGATTTGAACTTTGGTCAATGCCAGCTCCATGGCACCTACGACTACAAAACACCTTAGCAGCCCGCAGAAAAAACTAGCCGCTTCGACCAGAGAAGAAGGACAAACCGCTTAACTACAGTGTTAGTTCAGGCTATCGGTTTAAATATCTTTGCCACATAAAAACCATCCCAAGGCCCATCTGGCAACACACGCAAAGTCAGCGCCAAGTTCTCATTCAGTAACTTACCCAACCATTGAGTGAGTCCCGGCATTGAGTTGGGCGGATACTCAGCAATAGGCATAAGCTGCGCATCGGTCTTTTTCAGCAATGACGCCACCACTAATTCGTTTTCATCCGGCGCAAAACTACAGGTGCAATACAGCAAAGTACCGCCGGGTTTCAGCGCAGCATAAGCCGAGCGAATAAGACTCTTCTGTTTGCGCTGGGTTTCTTTAACCTTACGCGGACTCCAGTGCTGGTAGGTGCTGGCATCAAGCCAATTCATCCGCGACTCAGACGAACAAGGCGCGTCTAACAAAACCCGATCAAATCGTTCTGGCACCGCACGCCCAACGCTGCGCCCATCACGCTGATAGAAATCAACATTGGTCACACCACAGCGCTGCAAGTTCGCCTGCATACGAAAGAACCTGCCACGTATGGGTTCTACCGCAGCAAGCCTGCCGGTGTTATTCATACGCGCGGCAATGGCTAAAGTTTTACCGCCGGGAGCAGCGGCTAAATCCAGTATCTCTTCGTCTTGTTGAGGGTTGAGTATCGAAACCGCAAAATAGCTGGCCGGATTTTGAATATAAATTTGCCCGCTTTCGGCGCTCCCATGCTGAGAAATACCCGCCTCGCGAGCCACTGAATACAAACCAGGCAGCAACGCCACCTGCTCGCCCAACGAGCCGCCCAAGTGTTGTTTTAATGACTCAACAAGTTGAACTTTGTCTGCCTCAGAATCTATCCGAAGGTCATTCAACCAATAACTCGACACGGTCTTTTGCCCAAGTTCATGAATAATTCTGCCGGCTTGCGCTGGCCCAAAAACCGCCTCAAGACGCTGACAAAAATCCTCGGCAAACTGAAAATTCTCGGGCAATAGCGCAACCAACTCTGGATTAGCAGGGAGCACTACAAATTTATTTGCTTTCGCCACGACGTAAAATCTCTCAATTGCCTTTGCTTATAACTATTTAGATGGATAAACAGCCAAAAATGGATACCACCCGCTCTTTCTGCAACGGTAGTATTAGACAAAGTATAGGGTGTAATAACACCGCTTCGTATCATTATTCACAGGAGCCACTTTCTTGAAACTCGCAAAACCAGCTTTAGACGTTGGCCTTTACACCAACCAACTGGATCCCAGCCTGGCATTTTGGCAAGACCAAGTTGGCCTCACGTACAGCGAAATGTTGCCCTTGGGCGGCGGCGCGCGCCAACACCGACACGCCATTGGCGACAGCGTACTGAAGGTTAATCATAGCCGACACGAACTAGAGGCAGGCGACAGCGGGCTGAGCAAGCTCAGCATCTACAGTGCCTCGGTTGAGGAACCTGCCCAGCTTTTGGATCCAGACGGCAACGACATAGACCTTTGCCCTTTAACCGCCCAAAGCCCAAATTTATCTCTGACGCTAGCGGTGACCGATTTAGCCCGCAGCCAAGAGTTCTATGCCCAAACCTTGGGACTACCCCAAGACGATGAAGGCGGCTTTCGCGCTGGCGCGTCGCAGATACTACTCACCCAAGGGGGCAAGTTGGGCGAAGTGCCACAAAAAGCACTGGGGCTGCGCTACATGACCTTTCAAATTTTTGATGTAGTGGCAGAGCACGCCTATGTAATAAGCCACGGTGGCAGCGAAGGCATGGCGCCAGTGCGGCTAGGCGAAGTTGCCTTTATCAGCTTTGTGCGCGACCCAGACGGCAATTGGATAGAACTCAGCCAACGAAAATCTATTACAGGGTCGCTGGCGTAAACGCTAAAAGCCACCATAAGGCGCGTAAGAATCTACGCAGGTCAGCCTGCTGTAGACTAAGAGCCACCTAATAGGTATACCTGTGCAAATGCATTTTGAAATATTAGGTTAATACCTAAAAAACTTTATATTGGAGACACTCATGGACTTTTTCTCATTCCTAGTACTGCTGGCCATTGCTTATTTACTGTGGCGCATCAGCGATCAGTTACCCGATGTTTTGTATCGATTGAGTGAGATACAAAAAGACATTGCAGATCTGAATAGACGCGGTTTGGAGGCCTCATCTAATACAGCGCCAGCAACCAAAAAGCCTGCGCCCAAGAAAAAACCAGAAGCAGACAGCGAAGCATAAGCAGTGATCAATAAGCACTGATCAATAGACACTGATCAATAGGCACTAATAAGTATTAACTGAAGCGACTATGACCTCCAACAAAGAGCCAACAACCGCTGCCGCTCAGCGCAAAAAGCCATTAGATTGGCGAGTACGCTTTGGCCTTTTAGTAACGGCTGCGTGGATATTTTTAGGTAGTTCCTATATCACCACGCAAATCGGCTGGGCGGCTTTTTCACGACTGCCCGCCGAGGAATTGGGCAGTTTCTTAGAGGGTGCCTTTGCACCACTGGCTTTTCTTTGGTTAGTTATCGGCTATTTTTTGCAGCAAAAAGAGCTAGAACAAAATACCGCAGCCCTGCATGCCCAGGCTCTGCAAATAGGCCGCACGGCAGAACAAGCCATTATTCAGTCAGAAAATTTAGCCGCTAGCGAACTGCACGCAAGACAAGAAGCGTTTTTGCAAATAGCGCAATTGGTACGCGCCCAACTTGGCGCCATCGCCGGACTACTTTACACCTCAAGCCAAGGCGACTCTGGAGACGGCACCATAAGCCCAGTTAAAATGACTCAACTCTTCTCGGAGCAGAGTAATGGCGACCTAGACCTCTTCACCCGAAGACTTATACAAGCCATTATCCTAGAAGAAGACGACAGCCAGCGATTCGCCCTATTTTATGGCACCGCCATTCGTGCGCGACACAGCAACCACTTTCTATTCGCCTTTGAACGACTGATGAAAAACGTAAAAGAGGTAGACCCTCAAGGCATGCTGGAAGATGCACTCACCAGCAGCGCCAATGGGTTACTCTACGTACGCATGAAAGGCTACCAAGCCAAAGCGCCAGAAGAATGGTCAGACCATCACAAAACCGGAATTCAGATCAATATTTAGGACATTAACTATGCACATCTCGATTAAGACCCTACTGATCCTCCTATCCACAACCACCTTAAGTATCAGCAACCTCTGGGCAGCAGACAGATTTGCAGGCGTTGAAGTTAAAGCCCAATTAGTCAGCGGAAGTGTCCATATGCTCACCGGCTCAGGCGGTAATATCGGCGTATCCATTGGCGCAGACGGCACGCTCATTATTGACGACCAATTCGCGCCACTGGCAGAAAAAATACAAAACGCATTAACCAAATTGGGCGGCGACCGACCCAGACTGATATTAAATACCCACTTCCACGGCGACCATACCGGCAGCAACCCAAGCTTCGGCAACAGTGGCGCTATCATTGCCCATGACAACGTACGCGTGCGGCTAGCAAACCAAGACGGTTTTGCACCCAGTGGTTTACCCGTAGTCACCTTTGCCCAGCAACTGACCGTGCATTTCAACGGCGACGAATTGGCCCTCATTCACCTACCCAACGGCCATACCGACGGCGACAGCGTGGTGTGGTTCAAACAAGCCAACGTCATTCACATGGGCGACCATTTCTTTAACGGCGCATTCCCTTACATAGACATAGGCAGCGGCGGTAGCGTGAGCGGCGTCATTCGCAACCTTGAGCAAGTGATTCAAATGGTGCCAGCAGACATCAAAATTATTCCCGGCCACGGCCCAATGGCCAACATTGCAGACCTAAGTAAGAGCCTAGCCACTATTAAGGCAACACAAAAAATCATTCAGCAAGGTGTAAGCGCCGGGTTGTCTGACCGCAAAATAGAAGCAAAGCTCAGCGACTACGCAAACTGGGGCAAAGGCTTTATCAACACATCACGCTGGATCAGCATTATCAAAAGCGATCTAGAAAATAAATAAAAAAGCCAGATAAGAAAAAGAATATGCAAGATCCGTTAGCACAATTCCACGCAGAGCGCCAATTAGCGCGAGATGCCGGCGACCCAATGGCACACGTCTGTGTGCTGGCAACAGTAGATCAGCAAGGTCGCCCGCAGGCGCGCACATTGGTGCTAAGGAATGTCGACCACAACGGTTCACCGCGACTGGCGCTGTTCATAAACGCCAATAGTCCAAAGTGGGCGGAGCTGGCCAATAGCGACAGCGCGAGCGTTCAGGTGTACTGGCCAAGTGTAGAGTTGCAGTACCGAATGCAAGTGCAAACTGAAGCGTTAGATCCGAAAGTGGTCGCCGAAAGCTGGCAGTTCAGACCAGACGCGCCAAAGAAGATGGATTGGCTATATCAACAACAAGCCCAAAGCACAGCGGTTGCTGACAGAGCGCAATTGCTCAAACAGTTAGATCAACTAGCAAGCCCAGAACCACTGGTGGCACCAGAGGCGGCGAAAGGACTACTTATTCAAGTAACGGAAATAGAACGGTTAGATTTAACCCAAAGTAACGGGGTACATGACCGCACGTTGTACACGCTGCGTCAGGGAGGCCAAGGCGAGTGGGACAAACAAACCTTAGTGCCCTAGTTCCTGGGAGCATTAGGTCAAAGCAAAGCAAAGCAAAGAGCGGTAAGACCAGTGCCGCTCACGCTGCTATAAAATTAGAGCTAAAACTATCTCTAAAACTTGAGGTCATCTAGCTCGGCAGTAACAATGCCTCTAAGGTTGCTAAAACAAGTCTTCTTCGCAATCTCAACGAACCCCGCAATAAACGGAGCATCGGCCTGGTCGGCGCGCACAGCACCATAAAGCGTAGGCCAAACACCCTCCTCGCCTAGAGAGCGCACCTCAATGTAGTCATTCTCTAAATATTCGTGCAAAGCCCAATTCGGCAAACACGCCACACCACGACCGCTGGCCACCAACTGAATGATCATAGTAGTTAACTCCGCATGCCGAACACGCTGAGGCTCAACGCCCGCCAAATCCAAAAAGCTGGTAAACAAGTCTAGCCGGTCGCGGTCAACCGGATAAGAAATAACCACCTCTTCAGCCAGGTCAATGGGCTCAACCCAAGGCTTTTGACCAAGCGCATGCCCCTTGGCCACAGCCAACTGCGCCTCATAGCTAAACAGAGGAAAATAATGAATGCCCGGCTCGTTAACCGGATCAGCAGTAATGACCAAATCTAAGTCACCCCGAGCCAACGCAGGCAAAGGGGCAAAATGAAAACCACTGGCAATATCTAGCTCAACATCGGACCAGTCATCACGATAAGAGTCGATGGCAGGCAACAGCCACTCAAAGCAACTATGACATTCAATAGCCATAAAAATACGTCCGGACTCACCGCCAGCCAACCGCTGCAAATCTAGCTCGGCGCTGTGCACACGAGGCAGCACCTCATCAGCCAGCTTAAGCAACCGATTACCCGCGCTGGCAAAGCGCACAGGGCGTGTTTTACGCACAAACAACGCACAGCCAATCCGCGCTTCCAGCTCCTTAATTTGGTGAGACAAAGCAGACGGCGTTAAATAAACCCGCTCCGCCGCCTCCACCAAACTACCGGTATCACGCAAAGCCACCAAAGTGCGCAAATGGCGCATTTCAACTTGAGACATGAATGTTGCTCACTATAAAAATTCTGAACACGCATAGTATTCATGTTGAAAGACTAAGTCACGGGCCATCTAACCCTGTTAAGTAGACCGCGTTAATCGGCGCAGCCTAAAACGAGAGCCTTACAAATTTCGTGTGGGTCAACTGCTTTACGTTCCATTTCTACATACCGATCAAACACCATAAGCGTGAGACAAGTGGTAACGCCAAGCTAATAACGGGTTGCTATTATGTAGCCGTTTTACATCAAGCCACATAATTAGGATCAAAAGATCATGCACCGTTCCATGGATCTAATACGAGAAATTCTCTTGGCGATGGAGGCCAGTGCGGATGGCTTTACGCAGCCTATAATGCTGAAAGGCTATAGCGAAGAAGAAATTGGTTATCACTGTTTGCTATTAAGTGAGGCCGAACTAATCTTGGCCGCGGATTCCACCAGTATTAGCTCAATGACACCCACAGCAGTCCCAATCCGGATAACATGGTCTGGATACGAATTTCTAGAAAATGCTAGAGATGAAAAAATATGGTCGAGGGCCAAGCAATCGATATCCAGCGCCTCCTTCTCCGTTTGGACAAGTGTTTTAGCCCAATACGTAATGCAGACATTGGAGTAGAGAATTCACCTCTCTTCCCACCCCTACCCCCACTCCCCCCTCTGCTTTAAACTCCCCCGCTCATTCGCTCTGGAATCACAACTTGGAAACTCAGGCTCGGTCCACCGCCGGTTCCACGGCAATTTCGCCAAAAAGTGCTGTTAAACCCCTGCGCATTGCGTTGCTGGGTTATCGCAGCAATCCATTCAGCGGCGGCCAAGGTGTGTATCTTAAGTATTTGTCTGAAGCCCTTATTGGCTTGGGCCACCAGGTGGATGTAATTTCTGGCGAACCCTACCCAGACCTAAGCCCTGAGGTGCAACTGATCAAACTGCCCGGGCTGAATCTTTATGCTCATGAAAAGCCCACTAGAGCATTAAGCTTTAGGCAGTTCTTTAAACCCGCTGACGTGTTTGAGTGGCTTTCTTTTTTGTCTGGGGGCTTTCCTGAGCCCTACGCGTTTGGTCGCCGTCTGGTTAACCACCTTAAATCTGCGCGCCCTGAGTACGACATCATTCACGACAATCAAAGCCTTTGCTCAGGGTTGCTCAAAAGCGCCGAGCTTGGTTACACGGTGGTCACCACTATTCATCACCCCATTACTTTCGACCGCGACATCGCTTTGGCTAACACGCCGGACTGGGGCATGCGCTTATTGGTGCGGCGTTGGTACAACTTTTTGAATATGCAAATGAATGTGGCCCGCCAACTCAAGCATATTGTTACCGTGAGTGAAAACTCGAAAATCGACATTGCCGCAGACTTTGGCGTGAGACCAGACCAGCTCACTGTTGTTTACAACGGCATTGATTTTGAGACCTTTCGGCCTCTGCCGGAAATTCCGCGCATTCCCTTTCACCTCATTACCACCGCCAGTGCTGACCAGCCGCTTAAAGGCACCCAACACTTGATTCCTGCTATTGCTCTGTTGGTGAAAGAGTTTCCAGACCTTCGCCTGACGTTCATTGGCGCGCCTAAACCCGGCGGCACCACTGAGAAAAGTATTAGGGTCTCTGGGTTGGAGGATAGGATTGAATTTCTTCATGGCATTTCTACCGAGCGAATTGTGGCGCTTTATGCCAGCGCGAGCATTGCCATAGTGCCGTCTGAATACGAGGGTTTTGGGTTCCCCGCTGGGGAGGCCATGGCCTGCGGCGTACCCGTGGTTTCTACCGATGGCGGCGCGCTGCCTGAAGTGGTGGGCGATGCGGGGATTATTGTGCCAAGTAAAAATCCAGAGGCGTTGGCTGGCGCTATTCGCGACCTGCTTTTAGATGAACCGCGCCGCGACCACTTAAGCGTTGCGGGTAGAGCGCGTATACTCGCGCAATTCAATTGGTCCAATGTTGCATTACAAATGACCGCTTTTTACGAAAAGGCTATCCGCGAATGAGCTTAGAAACCATCAATATAGACCGTCTGGGGTTGCGCCCCGGCGATAGGCTACTGGACCTTGGCTGCGGTGAAGGTCGCCATAGCATCAGTGCGTTCTTGCAGGGCGATATTCAAGTTGTGGGCTTAGATCTGAGCGCCAAAGATTTGGCCACCGCTAAAGGTCGCCTTGCCGACTTTAATATTGACGCAGACAAAATTGATTACTGCTTATTCATTCAAGGCAGCGGTTTCACCCTGCCGTTTGCAGACCATACTTTTGATCAGGTGATTTGCTCGGAGGTGCTTGAGCACATTGTTGAATATGAAAAAGTGCTGAGTGAAATTAAGCGTGTGCTTAAACCGGGCGGGGTTTTTGCGGTGAGCGTGCCTAGATATTTTCCTGAGTGGGTGTGCTGGAAATTGAGCGATGCCTACCACGAGGTTGAAGGCGGCCACGTGCGTATCTTTAATATCAATACGTTGAAGCATCAAATTGCTGAGACCAGCATGCACTTTATTGAGCGTCACTGGGCACACAGTTTGCACGTACCTTATTGGTGGCTACGCTGCCTATTTTGGTCTAGAGACGAGCACAAACCGGCGGAAGAAGCCCACTGGCTTGTGCGCCAATACCACCGTTTTTTAGTTTGGGATTTAATGCAGCGACCTAAACTCACCCAAATACTCGATCACTTATTAAACCCGTTTTTGGGCAAGAGTGTTGTTATGTATTTTCGCAATAACTAGGCTTATCTAACTCACCTATGACATCTGATCTACAGCCTATGCTAACACCTTCGCTAGTTTCTACAGCGGACTACATTGAGCAACTGCAATTGCCAAGTGGCGCTTTACCTTGGTTTGCGGGCGGCATTACGGACCCTTGGGACCACACAGAAGCGATTATGGGACTGAGTGTTGCCGGGCGCTTTGGCGCATCGCGCCGTGGCCTGCAGTGGTTGGCAGACAGGCAACGCGACGATGGTGCGTGGTTTGCAGCCTACAATGACAAGGAGGTGGTGGACGGCACCCGGGCGGAAACCAATTTTGTGGCGTATGTGGCCACCGGGCTTTGGCACTATTACCAAATCACCAACGACAAGCAAACCTTGGCCAAATACTGGCCCATGGTAGAAGCGGCCATTAATTTCGTGTTAGCCCAACAGCAACCCACTGGCGAAATTTACTGGGCGGTAGACACTGAAACGGGTCCCTCTGAAGATGCATTAATTACCGGCTGTAGTTCTATCTTCAAATCTTTAGCCTGCGCAATTAGCACCGCTAAGGAATTGGGCTACGTGCGCGATGAATGGAATCAATCTAAGGCGCGTTTGGGCAACGCCCTTTTGCACAGGCCCGAGCGCTTTGACCGTACTTGGGAATCTAAAGCCCGTTATTCCATGGATTGGTTTTACCCTATTCTGTGTGGCTTGATTAGCGGCGATGCAGCGAGGCAACGGCTTGCCGATAAGTGGGACATTTTTGTTGAACCCAAGTTGGGTTGTCGCTGCGTTTCAGACCAGCCTTGGGTGACCATTGCTGAAACCTGCGAACTGATCATGACTTGTGTGGCCGCTGGCGAAGGAGAGAAAGCACAAGAGTTGTTCGCCAATATACAACACTTTCAATTAGACGACGGAAGTTGGTGGACGGGCTATGTATTTACTGACCATGTGCATTGGCCTGATGAAAAACCCACCTGGACAGCGGCGGCGATTTTGCTGGCGGCGGATGCATTAACAGGCATTAGCCTAGGCGCGAATTTTTTCTCACCAAACAGCAAGGCGCGTTAAGCACCTCACGCCTCCAAGCCAAAAGATCAAAAGCCGTTAGAAAACTATTAGAAAGGCGACTAAATACGCTTGAGTATGCCCAAGGTATGGCAGGTCTCATGGGCCTCAAACAACCCTGAAGCCAATGCCAGTTGATAAATCTCATACGGCGCCTGACCGCCTTCTTCAGGATTAGGAAATAGGTCATGAATGGCCAAAAAACCACCCACTTTTATATGAGGCGCCCAAGTTCGGTAGTCTGTTTGTGCAGCTTTTTGGCTGTGCCCCCCATCTATAAACACCATTGCTAAGGGTGTTTGCCAAAACCGCCCTGCCTGGGCGCTGGCTGCAACTAATGGAATAACACACTGCTCTAACTCTGCTCGAGCCAGCGTGCGACGAAAAGCCGGCAGAGAATCCATGGCACCTAGTTCACTGTCATATAGATCTGCGTCGTGATATTCCTCGCCCAACTGGTGTTCTTCAGAGCCTCGATGATGGTCTAGGGCAAAGAGCTGGCCGCCGCCATCGCGCACGCCGGTACCCATATACAAAGTGGACTTACCACAATAACTGCCTACCTCGAGGCACGGACCCAGTGCGGATGCTGCTAATGCGTAACGATAAAGACAGGCACCTTCTTCAGGATGAAGAAAACCTTTAATGGATTCTGGGTCGAGGGGTAATTTCATTTATGCCCTGCTTAAATATTTGGAGGCCTGAATAGTGCGTGCTGAGAAAAAGACGTGCAGAGGCTAACGCGTTTTAACCACCAATGCCAAAGAAGACGATGACAAATGTAATGGGAATGTATGCTGCGAAATAGGCCATTAAATTTGCCATATCGTTGTCTGACCCTGCTTCGCGGAGACTGAATCGCGAACCCAGTAATAGCCAAGAAAATCCAGCCAAAACAAAGGCGCTGATGAAAATTAAAATTAACGCTGCCATAGCTACTAGACCGATTATTTTTTTAAGAGGGCGACTCTTATAACACTTCTACCCTTTCGACATAGCTCTTATTAGATCAATCATTGGCGCTGCCCTTAACTCAAACTTTGACTTAAGCATCAGCGCAATCATTTGCGAAAACTAAGTGCCCCCTTGAGGCGGCACCAAGATCACTAGAGCTATAAACCAATTTACATTGCGTTGAGTTGCAACATGCCACGTGGCTTAGCGCCATCTAGGTTCACAATAGACTCGTAGTTAGACGCTATGTCTTCAACTGTTGCGTCCACACCAATTTGCACGCCTTCGTTTTCAACGATACAGGCGATAGAGAACTTACCGCCTTGAGCTTGCAAAATTACACCGTTTGGCGCGTCTTCACTGACCAAGAATATGGCTGCTGGTGTTACCAATTCTGGTCCCAACTTTTCTAATACGGCTTCTGGCATGAGGTCTTCAGTCATACGTGTTGCAGCAACTGGCGCGATGGTATTGGTGTGAATGTTATTCTTCGCACCTTCAATCTTCAGGCTGTGCATTAAACCTACTTGGCCCAATTTTGCTGCGCCGTAGTTGGTTTGACCAAAGTTGCCGTACAAGCCTGTTGGCGATGTGGTCATCAAAATACGACCATAGTTCTGCGCCTTCATAACGGGCCATACCGCGTGGGCGCAATAAGCCGCACCCATTAGGTGAACGTTAACGACCATATCGAAATCGTCGAGAGTCATCTTAGAGAAAGACTTATCACGCAAAATACCTGCGTTGTTAATCAATACGTCTACTCGGCCCCACGCATTCATTGCATCGTCAACCATGCTTTGTGCGCCAGCTCGGTCTGAAACAGATCCGCCGTTGGCGATGGCTTCGCCGCCCATAGCTTTAATTTCTGCAACCACTGCTTCAGCTGCTTCTGAAGATCCGCCGCTGCCGTCCATTGCTCCGCCCAAGTCGTTGATCACAACTTTGGCACCACGACGCGCCAGCTCTAGCGCGTGGCAACGACCTAAACCACCACCAGCACCGGTTACGATGGCTACCTGATCTGCAAATGAAATCGACATATGTTATCTCCAATAATTTCGTTAATTTTCTTGTGTGGCATTTGGCTACTTATTTAGTTAGCGCTTAGCTCGCTCATTAGGTTTTAAGGCCTAATACCAAAACTCACTGGCCCCACTAGGGTCTCAAGTTGAGGCTGTATCCAATCTATCCATTCGCACAGCACTGGCCGCGTTTCTCTGGGGTCGATTAATTCATGTACCGCAAAAGACTCCGCCCGAGGGAAAGGCGAACGCGCTTCGCGCAGTTTGTCCTCTAGCTCTCGACGTTTGGCTTCTGGGTTTTCTGCCGCGGCAATTTCACGATGGAAAGCCACCGCAACACCACCTTCAATAGGCAAGGGACCGGATTCTACGGAAGGCCAAGCCAATATGTAAGCACCCGGCGCATAGTGGGCGGCAGTGGCCACACCAAAACCTTTGTGCACCTGAATCACCGCCCAAGGCACAGTTGACTGCGCGGCAGCGGCAACAGCCGCCATGCCATAACGTATGGTGCCTGCGGCTTCCGATTCGGGTCCAATCATGAACCCCGGCTGATCTATAAAATTCACAATGGGCACATGGAAGGTGTCACACATTTCTACGAATCGGCGATACTTTTGCGCTGCCTCAGCGGTCATGGCACCGGCGTAATGCATGCAATCGTTGGCCAAAATGCCTACAGGTTGACCGTCGAGTGTCGCCAAGCCACAGATTTGGCTTGGCCCATAATAGGGTGAAATTTCAAAGAAACTGTCGGCATCAACAATCTTGTTCACAATGGCGCGCATATCAAAGCCGGTATTGCTTTCCCGGGGTACTGCGGTGAGCAGGCTCTGATCCATTCGCTCGATGGGGTCCGTGTTTGCGCTTCGCGGTGTGCGCTGCCAAACATTGCTGGGCAAGTAGCTTAAGAACCGTTGTATCTGCGCCAGCGCGTCGTGCTCGTCTTCGGCCATGTTGTCTACAATACCGCTGCGCACATGCACTTCAGCGCCGCCCAGTTCTTCCTTGGTCATCTTCACGCCAAGGGCGCGCTCAACCAATGCCGGACCACCGATCAGCACTTGGGCTGTGTGGCGTGTCATCACCGAAAAGTGCGATGCCACTAAGCGCCCTGCTGGAAAACCTGCCACAGCGCCTAGGGCGGCGGACGCCACCGGCACGACGGTCATAGCGTCAGCAATAATTTTGAATCTGGGTTCAGTAAAAACAGGGTCGCCAACCGTGCCGCCTTTCTTTGCGCCGCCTTTAACACTGCCACCACCGCCTTCTAACATACGCACTAGGGGTGTCTTGTATTGCACTGCCAAGTGCTCGGCGTAGACGCTTTTGCGCAAGCCTGCAGCGTTTGGCGAGCCGCCTTTCAGCGTAAAGTCCTCGCCCGCCACCACTATTCTGCGCGCATCCACTTTGCCAAAACCGACAATGTAGTTTGCGGGCACATATTCTATGAGTTGGTCATTTTCGTCATAAACAGGGCTGGCGGTTGCTTGGCCGTGCTCTCGAAAACTGCCATCGTCCAACAGCACGTCAATGCGCTCGCGAATGGTCATACGACCGCGGGCATGCTGCTTGGCAATCCCCGCCTCGCCCCCTTGCTGCTTAGCTAGGTAGCGCCGGCGCTCTATTTCTTTAACTTCTGATTCCCAACTCATGGTTTTTACTCTGGGTTTTTTCTTTGGCTAGCTATTTGGCCGTTTAACTGGGGTTGCTAAAAGCCGGCGCGCGCTTTTCAAAGTTTGCCTTGATGGCTTCTACCTGATTAGGCGTGCCAATTAATGCCTCTTGTAGAGACGCCTCCAGCTCTAAACCGGTACGCTCATCGGCGTGCCATGCGGCTTCGAACAGCGCTTTAGCAGAGCGCACAGCATCGGGTGATTTAGCGGCAATCTCGCGGGCCAACTCCATGGCATGTGCGTGAGGGTCGTCGCTAACGTGGGTGACAAGGCCAGCTTCTAACGCTTGCTCACCGTTTAAAATGCGCCCGGTAAAGGTCAGCTCTTTTGCCAAATCCATAGGTATAAGATCACGCAGGGTTTGCGTTAGGCTCATGTCTGGGATCAGCCCCCACTTAATTTCCATAATGGACATTTTCATATCAGGGGCTGCAATACGAATGTCTGCGCCTAAGGCAACTTGTGCGCCGCCGCCAAAAACCACGCCGTGCAGTGCAGCTATAACTGGCACAGGCAAACGCTTCCAAACCAACGCTGGGCGCTGCGCAAAGTTTTCTACTCTGTCGTCTTTTTGTAGCAGGGTGTTTTCAGTGCTGCCTTTTTTACGTGTCCCATCGCCCATGGCGGAAAAACTGCCCATGTCGAGACCCGCGCAAAATCCGCGACCATTGCCTGACAAAACGACTGCGCGGACATCTTTTGCTTCAGCTAGAGTCTCGCCAGCATCAATAATGGCTTTAAACATGTCTGGGCTTAGCGCGTTATATTTTTCTGTACGATTTAAACGCACGTCTGCTACGCCGTCTTTAATGTCTATGGTGACTAAATCTTGTTCCATGCTGTGCCTCTTTTGCTCTACTTGTTTAATTTTTTCTTCGATGTGTTCTTTATTTTAAATTTGGTTTTAGTTTTCAATTACCGCGAGTACTTGGTCCTCTTCCACCTGCTCTTCAGGTGCCACTAATACCTCTACTAGGGTACCGGCAACTGTTGCTTCAACCGGTATTTCCATCTTCATAGATTCTAAAATAATAATTACGTCGCCGGCTTCCACTGTCGCACCTGCTTCTAACAATACCTTCCAAACATTGCCTGTCACTTCGCTTTCAACATTGTGCTTAGCCATTTCTCTCCCCTCTAATTTTAATGCGCTTGCTAGCGCTTACCTAGATCTGTGTCTTTTTTGCAGCGCTCAATAGGCCCCAATATAGCGCAATATGGCCGGCGATTTTAGTTGCACCCGCCAAGCCGATTGTGGCTATAGGGCTAGCTATTTCCCGCGTTCTTTGCATTTTGAATGCGTTGAATAATATGGGTGTCTACTTCCCCACGCAGAAAGGCTGGGTCTTGGAGCACTTGTATCAGCAGCGACGCATTGGTGCGTACTCCCTGAACTTCAAACGCCTTCAGGGCGATCAACAACCGACCAATCGCCTGCGCCCGGGTAGTGCCTTTGGCAATAATCTTAGCCAGCATAGGGTCATAATATTGCGATACCGCCTGACCCTCTTGATAGCCAGTTTCCACACGCACGGCGAATAATTTAGGCGGACGAAAGACAGTCAGCGTGCCGGTGGAAGGAAACTGCGTTTCCGGATCTTCTGCATATAGCCGGGCCTCTATGGCGAAGCCTTCGCACTTAACCTGCGCGGGCAAACTGCCCCCAGCAGCTAGGGTGATTTGTAGCTGGACCAAATCTAAACCAGTCACCTCTTCTGTGACCCCATGCTCTACTTGGATGCGCGTGTTCATTTCTAAAAAACCCACCTCTCCCATGGGGGTAAAAAGCGTCTCAACGGTGCCAAGGTTGTCATAACCCAGTTTCGCGCATATTTCTGCACTGGCTTGGGCTTGTTGCAAAATGGCTTGGCTATCAATACCTGGCGCTGGGCTTTCTTCAATTAACTTTTGATGACGCCGTTGCACCGAGCATTCGCGCTCGAACAGGTGAATAGCGTTGCCCTGCTGGTCTGCCATGATCTGAAATTCAATGTGGCGCGGGGCTTCAATCCACCGCTCTAGATACACCCCAGAAGCTGCAAAAGCTTTACTGGCTATGGCTTTTGCCTGGCTCAAGGCGGGCGCAAGCTGGGCTTTTTCATGCACTACTTGCATGCCCATGCCGCCACCGCCGCCTGCGGGTTTAACCACCAATGGAAAACCTTCGCGCTGAGCAAATGCCTCGGCTTCTGCAATATGGGTAATGAGTTCACTACCAGGGAATACGGGCATACCCAGCTTTGACATCATTGCGCGAGCGCTGACTTTGTCGCCCATTTGCTTAAGCCACTTGGGCGACGGGCCAATGAAAATTAGGCCTTCATCAATTACCCGCTGAGCAAAATCTGCATTTTCAGACATAAACCCATAGCCGGGATGAATGCCATCTGCGCCGCATTTATGCGCAATGGCCATTATCTGGTCTTGGTCTAGATAACTGTCTTTGGAGGCATTGCCCGTTAATGGATAGGCCTCGGTCGCTTCAGCAATATAGGGCGCTTGAATATCAGCCGGGGAATACACCACAACACTTTGAATCTTTAGCTCACTACAAGCGCGCACTATGCGGCGTGCAATGGCGCCACGGTTAGCAATGAGAATTTTCTTAAGCATGGGTAGTTGTCTCTGCACGCGTGTTTGCTGCCGCCTCAACTTGCCTGAACTGCACAAGTTCTTGGCAAGCAGCAACGAAACCGCCTAGGCCCCGGGCCTGAGTAGCCGCGGTGGTTTTATTGCCGTTTTGTGCGTGTTGAATTTGGGTAAGTAGTCGTTCGCTGAGCGCAAGCGACAAGGGCAAGTGGTACATAAAGGTGCTCTGAGGACCTTTGTGGTCGTTGGGTCGGTCCAACGGCTGGCTTGCAAGGGCTTGCTGCATAGCCGCTACCAAGTCTGGGGACTCTGGATGCGCAATGAGTTGAAGGCACTGACTGAGCATCCAGTGCGACCAATAGTCAGGTTGGTCGCAGAGTTTTTTATATTCAGACCAATCCATTAGGGCTTCGGCTTATTATGCGTTGGCGTATTGGCCGCAATAGTCCTTTTTGGACTAAAGGGACAAATGCTCGCCAGTGAGCAAATGATAAGCCTCTAGGTAACGTGCAATGCTGCGCTCGATGACCTCATCTGGCAGTACTGGCCCTGGAGATGTTTTATCCCACTCGCCGCTGGCTACCACTGTTTCTAGATAATTACGCACAATCTGTTTGTCAAAGCTGGCTTGCTCGCGCCCCGGCTGCCAGTCATCGGCTGGCCAAAAACGTGAGCTGTCTGGCGTAAAGATTTCATCAATAAGAATGGGCTCGCCCGCGCCATTTATCTGACCGAATTCGAATTTGGTATCCGCAAGAATAATGCCGCGCGAGGCCGCATAGTCTCTGGCTGAACTATATAGAGATAAGGTTTTTTCGCCCAACCAGTGCATCAACTCTTCACCTACCTCTTCAGCGCCTTGGGCAAAGCTGATGTTTTCATCGTGACCATCTACGGCTTTGGTTGACGGCGTGAATAATGGCTCTGCTAGACGGTCGCTGTTTTGCAGGCCTTCTGGCAGGGTAATACCACACACTTCGCCGCTGCGTTGATAGTCCTTCCAGCCGCTGCCAGTAATATACCCTCGGGCAATACACTCAATAGGCACAACTTCAGTCTTACGGCACAACATAATTCTGCCAGCCAAACTGTCACGCTGAGCATCGGTAAGGCCTGGCACATCTGCAACGTCTGTGCTGATTAGGTGATGTGGCACAGTGTCAGCAAAGTGATCGAACCAAAACTTTGAAATTTGCGTCAGGACAATGCCTTTGCCGGGCAAGCCATTTTGCATAACCACATCGAACGCACTGATGCGGTCGGTGGCAATAATCAATAACGCCTCTTCACCAGAAGCCAAAGTTACATCGTACAAATCACGTACCTTACCGGTACGCTTATTTAGTAGGTCAAGATCGGTCCCAAGCAACGCTGATGCCATCGAAAAAGGTCCTTTTATGTGAGTTCAGAAAATTGTTTTACGACGTTATACCGCCGTCGGCCAAGTATACAGAACCGGTGATAAATGCGCTCTCATCACTGGCTAAAAACAACATAATATTGGCAATGTCGTCGGCTTCCGCATAGCGCTGCAGGGGAATACCTGCCTCAATGCCGGCCTTTGCTTCACCAGCTTCACCTGGACGCATACCTTCTTCTAGCGAGCGCATCATGCGTGTATTTACTGGTGCTGGATTCACGGTATTTACGCGAATATTTTGGCTGGCAAATTCTCGTGAGGCTGACCTCATCAGGCCAATAACCGCGTGCTTACTGGTGGCGTAAGGGGCAACAGAAGCGCCGCCTTTAACACCCATAATGCTTGAGGTAATAATGATACTGCCGCCACCACGTTTTTGCATTTCTGGCACCACAGCGCGCAGACCAAGAAAAGGTCCTTTTACGTTAACGTCCATCACTTCATCGAAGCGCGCTTCGTCGTAATCTAAAATAGAAGCAACATCGCCTTCAATGCCCGCATTGGCCAAAAAGATGTCTACGCCGCCAAAGCGCTCGGTAGCCACTTCTGCCATGGCTTTGTTATCTGCAGATGACGTGACATCACCCACATGGTAGCTGACTTTATTACTGGCAATTTCGCTGCATGCTTGGCTCAGTGCCTGCTCGTCTAAATCTACCAACAATACTGATGCGCCTTCGGCAACAAAGCGTTTACCCGCCGCTATACCAATGCCGCCAGCCCCGCCTGTAATAATGGCAACTTTGCCGTCTAATCTGCCCATGCTTACTCTCCCATTCCTTTTCCCTTAACGCACTGTGCGCTAATTGTTTTGCTGGTCTGATTTATTGATTAAATTTTCCAAACCAATTTAGGGTTCCGGCGCGTCTTAAACCAACTTTTACAGCTATTCAATCGCCAGACTAACCACCCAGGCCAGCAAACGCCTGCTGCAAATCGGCGATGAGGTCTTCACCGTCTTCAATACCAACGGAGATACGAATGAGCGACTCATCAATACCCATACTGGCACGTCGCTCAGGCCCCATCTCAAAGTAAATGGTGTGCGCCACCGGAATCGCAAGCGTACGGTTATCGCCCAAGTTGCTAGATTTTACAATCACCTGAAAGCGGTTCATAAAATCCCAAAGGTCTACCCCTTCAGCAAGTTCAAAGCTGAACAGCCCACCCGGATAGCGAAATAGGTCCGCTGCGCGTTGATGCTGGGCGTGAGACTCAAGGCCCGGATAATAAACAGCCTTAACCAATTCGTGCTTCTCCAAAAAGGCAGTCATCAATGATGCATTTGCGCATTGCTGGGTTTGACGCAGCGCCAAGGTCTCAGCGCCAATGGCAATATGATGAGCAGCCTCTGGACCGAGGCTAGCACCAAAATCGCGCAAGCCCTTTTTCTTAATCTGAGTAATCCCCCACTTGTGCGGATCTCCGCTTCTGTAGGTGTCGTAAATATTCTCGAACGTACTCCAGTCAAAAAGACCGGTTTCGGTAATTGACCCACCCAGAACATTACCGTGCCCACCAATGTACTTGGTGAGGCTATTCACAATTAGACTGGCGCCTACGTTAATGGGTTGGAATAAGTAAGGCGAGGTCATGGTGTTATCCACAATATAGACCAAACCTTTTTCCGCACAAAAATCGCCAATGGCCTTTAAGTCAGAAATTTGCGTGCGAGGATTTGCAATGGTCTCTACAAAAACCAACTTAGTTTTTTCCGTTACAGCTTCGATCACCGCAGCTACCGACGTAGCGTCAACAAAATCTATGTCAATGCTGTTATTGGTAAACGTATTAAACAGGCTGTTTGTGTTACCGAATAGAAACGAGCTGGAGATCATGTGGTCGCCAGCGCGCAAAAGGGAAAACAGCGAGGTGCCAATGGCGGCCATACCCGTGGCGAAACAGGCCGTGGCAATGCCATTTTCCATAGCGGAAATTTTATTCTCTAGCGCCGTGACCGTGGGATTAACCTGCCGTCCGTAGCTATAGCCAAATTGCTTACCCTGAAATACGGCAGCCAGATCGCGCGCGTCTTCGTAACCATAAGCCACATTGGCGTGAATCGGCTTATGCAGGGAGCCGTGTTCGATTGTTTCCAATCGATCTCGGTGCACAATGGTCGTGGTAAATCCTTTAATTGGCATTTTCTTGCGTACGGTTAGTAAAGTTGAGGGGCTACTATACGTCTAACGGAACATTACGGCACCTGAGAATGCTGGCCTTTTAAGCGCTAAATTTTTCAGCAAGCCTTCCCTCAAGCCGCGCACTGTTACCTGACCTAGTGAGCATTAGGCTGAATTGCCGTTGAGTTTTGTCACAGCCGGCTCGCTTAGTGGTTACCCAGGACATGGGCGCGACGGCGTTCCTTTGCTGAGTTACTGACAAGCAAGGCCAGCATTTTTTCTGCGTTCAGTGGCGCTGAAAATATATAGCCTTGAGCCTCGCCACATTGCCGGGCAAGCAGATACCTAATTTGCGCCGCTGTTTCTACACCCTCTGCAACGACACTAAAACCAAGGCCGTGCGCCATGGCTATGATGGCATCTACCAAACTGGCCGTGTCATTCTCATCGGTGATATCGCGCATAAAAGATTGGTCAATTTTTAATGAAGTGAGCGGGAAATCTTTAAGATATGAAAGCGACGAATATCCAGTACCAAAATCATCAGCGGCAATGCCTACTCCTAAATCTCTTAGATAATTGAGTTTCGCCACAATAGATTGCTTTCTCTTTATTAGAGTTTTTTCCGTTAGCTCTAGCTTCACATTTGCTGCGGCAATACCAGACGCTTTCAATGTAGCTGCGAAGGTTGAGGCAAATTCCTCCCGCTCAAGCTGGGCGGCTGAGGCATTGATCGACACATAAATGTCGTGTCCTGCCGCCTGCCATTCACTGACTTGCTGCATAGCGCAGCGCTGCACAAAGTTATCAAGGTCCGCAACCAAACCCGCCTCTTCGGCTAAATCCAAAAACCTGCTCGGCGCCATAAGACCCAAACGCGGATGGTTCCATCGCGCCAGCGCCTCAACGCCGGTAATTTCACCGCTGCTCAGAGACACCACCGGTTGGTAGTGAACTTCCAACTCGCTTTTTGCCAATGCGCGACGCAACTCTTGCTCTAACTGAATCTGCGCAAAACGATCCATATTCATAGCGCTGTCGAACACAGCGTAATTATTTTTGCCCGTCTCTTTTACGTGATACATGGCGATATCCGCACTTTGTACTAAGCCCACACTGGAAGTGCCGTGGTCCGGATACCGCGCAAGGCCAATGCTGGTATCTATTGAAAGCTGATAACTTTCGATAGAAAACGGCTCAGCCAGCAAAGACAAAACTTTTTCACAGGCCTGCTGACCTGATTCCGGGCTGACAGCGTTGGGCAATAGCAAGCCAAATTCGTCACCACCAAAGCGCGCAAGCACATCGCCCGGTGCCTGCGCATCTGCCAGGCGCTGAGCTATCGCTTGCAACAACAAATCGCCAACACTATGGCCAAGGGAGTCATTGATCGTTTTGAAACGATCGAGGTCAAAAAACATAAGCATAAAACTTTGTTCATTTTCCTTAGCTCGCGCAATTGCCTCATCTACTTCTACGATAAACTGCGCGCGATTCACGAGCCCAGTAAGGTTGTCATGGGCTAACTGATGTTCTATCTCTGCTTCGGCGCGCTTTTGCGCGGAAATATCTTTGGCCGAGAGGCAAATTATGGGAGGTACTGATTGGCCTGCATTTTCATTCAGCATGCTGCTCGCCGACATCTGCACCCAAAGAAACTGATCCGCTTCACTTTTGCAATTTAGACGAAGCTCAATACTTGGCGGAGTTATGCCACTCTGAGCAAAAGCGGCTAATAAGTTATCGGCCAAATGGTGATCAGGCTGATGGACCAGAACGTGTAATGGTTGTCCCACAACGTCCTCAGCGTCCAGACCAAGGGCATCGCGAACGTTTCGATTGCAATAATGAATGCGCCCCTGCGTGTCGACCAACAAGAGTAAGTCTGAGTTAACGCCCACAAGGAACTGCAATAAATTTGCGTAAACCTCTATCGACGGCTGAGATTCGCTCCCCGCCATTAGTTGACTCAGCGAGCGGGCCAACTCGTGGGCGTCAATTGCATTAGCTGTCATAGACACTCCGGACAATGATTACTGGCTATTACTACTTAGCGTTCAAGTTTCTGCGGCTTCAGGGTCAGCCTGCGCAAAGGGCACAGGCCAAATCGGAAAAACTCTGGATAACGCCGAAAGCGCCAGCGCATGTTTTAGCTCGCCACTTTGCACGCGCTCGCGTACTTCAAGTTGCGTCATAAATTCCAACGCTATGGACTCGCCGTCGCCAAGATCTTGCTCGTTGGCCGCATACACATCTTCCGCCAGCCAGTGGTGGCATAGATTATTGTGATAAGCAGGGTTGGGCTCAACCGCGCCAAGGTATGTCCATTTGCTACTGGCATAACCGGTTTCTTCTAGCAGTTCCCGCGCCGCAGCGGTTTTAGAATCTTCACCGGGGTCAATCATACCTCCTGGCGTTTCCAAGGTTGTATAACCTACCCCGAAGCGGAATTGTCGTATCATTAAGGAACGACCTTGATCGTCTAGTGCCACCACATTAACCCAATCAACAGATTCTAGAATGATGCGATCAAAGGTTTTGTTGTTGCGAGGATTGCGCATCGTATCAATGCGCTTTTCAAACAGTATCAATCCTGCGTCTTCGTAACGGGTATCTAGCTTATGCCAATCTAACTCAGCGTCTTTCAACTGGTCGCTCATATTATTATCCTTATTGCCCACGTCCCTGCTTGCTGCAAACCGCATCTGCCGCATACACGCTCATTGTTGAGCATTTTGGTTGACCTAGCGAAACGGGCGCATACCCTGCTCGCCCTGCTCTTCTGTCCAAGGCTGCACATGATTTTCGGCGGCAACATCAGCCAATGCTTCTTCCGCGCTGGTGTACTGAGCCAAAGTTTCTAACGAGCTTATAGTGGGGCCAATCATCTGCCACTCTTTGTCTTTATATAATTGGAGTGCAGTGCTGGGACTCACCCACTGACCAGAAATAGTTTCGGAAGTGTCCGCAACCGCCACTTGACCTTCGGGCAGCGCAGCGAGGAAAAATCGTGTATCAAACCGACGAGGCACAGAAGGCGGCGTTAACCAATGACTGAAATAAACTAGGCGTTCGGAGGCAATAGACAGGTTTTGCGCTTGTAAGACTTGGGCCCAAGACAATTCTCCGGCTAAAAGTTTGCTGCGCAATTCGGCCTGCACTTCACGCTGCTGTGCATCCGGCACATGAATGCCAGTTGCGTCTCGGGCGAGCAAAACACCCACTTCCTCAAAACACTCTCGCGCTACAGCGATCCAATACCGTAAAGCCCCTGCGTCTATACCTAGCCGCACACTGGCCTCAGTATCATCCATATCAGGGCATAAGTTAGGTTGCCAATCGTCTTCGTCGACCTTGCCACCAGGAAAAACATAAAGGTCTGGAAAGTCTCCCTTACCCGGGCGCTTTACCATGTAAACCTCTATGCCGTTAGCGGTGTCGCGAACAATCATCACGGTGGCCGCAAGGCGTATATTTTTTCTTTGTAACGGCTGCAAAAGCATTCCTTCTATCTAACAATTTTTGTATTTATCGATTTCTTGGTTGTCTTGTCAGCTCTGCAAAACTTAACCAGTACTCTTTTAAACGTTCTATTTTTTCTATGTCGTTCTGCGAACTATTTTGCGCTGCAGAATTTCGAAACAAAACTCGGTCAAAATGGCCAATAACGCTGCGGGAATAGCGCCACGTAAAATCATATCTGAATCGTTCAGTGACAGTCCTACCACAATGGGTTCTCCCAACCCGCCTGCGCCAATAAATGCAGCCAGTGTCGCGGTACCAATACTGATCACTGCTGCGGTACGAATACCCGCAAATATGGCTGGCATGGACAAAGGCAGGCGCAAGAAACGTAACTGCTCCCAAGGTGTAAGGCCTAGTGCTCTGGAGACTTTTACCAAAGTAGGATCAACACCCGACAGCGCCGTTACCGCATTGCGTACAATAGGCAACAACGAATATAAAAACAAAGCGATAATTGCGGGCAGTACACCGATACCAAAAATAGGAATCATTAAAGCGAGCAACGCAAGAGAAGGTACGGTTTGCATTAATCCGCAAACATAAACCACAGCGTTGGCAAGCCCAGTATTACTATAGATCAGCAGACTTAAGCCTAAGCCCACAATAATGGCACCGAACAGCGCCACCCCAGTCAACTGAATGTGGCGCAAAAAGTGCCCCCACAGTTCTTGCTGCCATGAGACACCGCGATATGTGGACTCGGCCAAACCTAACTCACCTGATCTACTTGTAACAAATTCATTAGCCACGTCTTGAAAGCTTTTGCCCTGCACTACAACTTCAGCGTTTAACGCCTGCATTTGCGTTTCGTCAATAAGATTAGCAAGAGGCGCGAGCGCCAAACGAACATTGGCAGGGAGGTTAGTGCGCGCTAGAGGCGCTGCGCGATATGCTGGAAAATAGTTTTGGTTGTCTTTCAATACGCGCAGGTTATAACGCAACAATTCACCATCAGTACTGTAAGCATCAGTGGCCGCAATAGCGCCATCGTTGATGGCTTGATAAGCCAAGCCGTGCTCTATGCCCTCTACTTTGTGGGTTAGACCATACAGCTCAGCTAGACCGGGCCAACCATCGCCGCGCTGTAAAAACTCGTGACTGAACGCCAACGGTAAGTCTGGATATTTTGCTAAATCACCAACTTCAATTAGTTTGAGTTTTTGCGCTTGGGACTCTCTCACAGCAACAGCGTATGTGTTATTGAAACCGATCTCGCCTAACATTTGTAAATCAAGGGCGCGTAGCTCCGCATTGATTTCTTCTCGACCCGGTTTGCCGGGCATCTTCAACACAGCCTGACTCAGCGTACCGGTATACTCAATATAAAAATCGATCTCGCCATTGCGCAGCGCCTCATAACAAATAAGGGTGCCACCCAACCCAAAACGGCGCTCAACAGAAAACCCTTGGCGCTCGAGCATTTGGGCGGCAATTTCTGATAACAAATAGCTTTCGCCGAAATTTTTGCTACCAATGATTACCGCAGATTTCGAGCTAGTCTGCCCAACTTCAGCGTCAGCGGCCATGGCCACAGCTGGCAAATGCACACTTGCATTGATTAGTAGCCCGGCGAGCAATTGAAGAACCCGCCGAACAATCAACTGGGAGGTCCATTGAGGGGTCCATTGAGGGGTCCATTGAGAGGACAATTGAGGGGTCAATTGGAAGAACGATTGAAACAAATACCTCACGCCAACTGACTCTCTATAAGGCGCTCAACATAAGCAGTGGCAGGATTTTGTAAAACATATTCTGGGGTACCCGCTTGTACCAGCGCGCCTTTGTCCAATATCAACAGATAGTTGGCCAAACGTTTAGCCTCGCGCAGGTCATGGGTGACTAACAGTGTGCTGACCTGATTTTGCTTTTGTACCCGCTCAAAACGCTCATATAAACCCAGACGCGTAATAGGGTCCACAGCCGAGAATGGCTCGTCTAAAAGCAGCAACTCCGGCTCTAACATCAATGCACGACATAACCCTAACCGTTGCTGCTGGCCACCAGAAAGTTCACGTGGAAGTCTAGACGCCACATCCTCGGGCAACTCCATTGCGGCTAATAACGTGTCGAAACGTTGGTTTATTGCTTGCTCACTCCAGCCTTCAAGCCCTGCAACCAAGGTGACATTTTCTTTGGCGCTCATGTGCGGAAAAAGCCCGGCACCTTGAACGGCATAACCAATCTTGCGCCGAAACGGCTCCAGCTCAGCCTGAGGAACCGGCTCACCATTCACGTATACGCGGCCTGCGTCTGGCTTTTCCAGCGCATTAACCATTTGCAGCAGCGTGGTTTTGCCGCTGCCACTGGTACCCACAATGGCCGTTGTAACACCTCGAGGCAGGCTCACGTTTAAATCAGCAAACACCTGAAGGTCACCATAGGCTTTACTAACGCCCTCAAACACCACGCAGTGAGATTGGGCTTCCATCAAGACTGATCAATGGTTAAGGCGTAGCGCTGCTGCAACTGCTGGCCATGTTGTTTGAGATTTCCTAACAGGCCAACTTTCTCGGCTGACAACTCAGTGGCTTCAAGCTCCGCCATGCGCTGATAGAATTTTGGCAGGTTCAGCCAATCCCCTTCTGATACCAATTTTTCCTGCACAAACTCATGCCATTGACCTTGGTCCTGCTCGGTCATCCACTCTGGGTACGAACGTGCTTTCATGCGTTGCGCTAATGTTTGCAAGCGCTGGTCGCGAAAATCCATGTCCTGCCATTCGCCTTCGGCAATGGTCTTATGCAAATGATTACAACGGGCTTTATCTTCCTCTTGGAGAAAGCCATCGTACAAGCCTGCGTCCACATCATTTGCATTGTCAGGAAAACCTTGCAGGTACACGCGGCGCATTTTTTCGGCAATGCCCGGCTGTTTAAGACGGCGAGCACGTTCTTTGATTTCGCGCATAGACAAACCTAGGCGCGACATATTTTCTTCGTTGAGTACTTCAATGGGCGCAATAAAGGGGCAACGATTAATGCGTATTTCTTTTAACGGCGGTCGCTCGTGGGTACCGCGCGAAAACAATTTGGCGCGAATTTCGTCTTCACTCCAATCAATCAGTGGCTGAATATCGGCGGCTAGGTCGACCACGATAATTGAATTGCCGTTGGTTGGGTGCCTGCTTAACGACATAATCGGCGCAACCCCATAACGCTGGCGTGGATACATGGCGCTGACATGCACACATAATCTAGCGCCGTAGGGTTCAAGCACCTTGCGCACTTGTTTCTTATTGCGCAAACCAAAGTAGTGATCAAACAATTTGGGCTGGTGGGTTTTAATCAACTTGGCCATACCCACTGTGGCATGCACATCTGACATAGCGTCGTGGGCTTTGCCATGATCTATACCATTGGCTTTGGTCAGCTCTTCCAGCTTATAAACAGGTAGGCCTTCTTCGCTCTGCGGCCAGTTAATGCCTTCCTGGCGCAAGGCACCGGTAGCGCGAACTAGATCAATAAGGTCCCACCTAGAATTGCCGTTCTGCCACTCCCTTGCATAAGGGTCCATTAGGTTGCGGTAAAGGCCGTAACGCATAAACTCATCGTCAAAGCGCAGGCTGTTGTAACCCAGCGCGCAAGTGCCCGGCACAGAGAACAACTGATTAATTTTTGCCAGCGCATCGCTTTCCTTTATACCCTCTTGAGCCAATAGCTCAGGGGTAATACCGGTGACTAAAGTGGCGTCAGGATTAGGCAAAACATCATCTGGCAGCTTCACATAGGTACAGTACTCATCGCCAATGGGATTGAGATCTGCATCGGTACGAAAACCTGCAAACTGCACAATACGATCCCATTTGGGATTTGTACCTGTGGTTTCCAAGTCGTACCAATAGAAACTATCTGCCATGTCAGTTACCCTCGCCGTGAATGAAACAACGATACCCTAATATTAAAACCTTAGCCCTTCCAAGTGGACCCGCTTTTGCGCTTTTTGCCGGTCTTTTAATGTGGTCTTCTACCGGCAACATGGAAGCTGCCATCACCTTGGGTGTCACATTCTGGGTGGTCGTCTGGTGGATTTTCGAGCCTATTCCTATCCCCGCAACCTCTCTGTTGCCCATGGCCCTTTTGCCCATGCTTGGCGTGCTCAGCGCGAAAGAACTAGGCGCCGCCTACGGTAGCCCCCTCGTCTTGTTGATGATGGGCGGCTTCCTACTGGCAACCGCACTGGAGCGCAGTGGCGCGCACAGGCGCATTGCCCTATATATGGTGCGCCTATTTGGCGGCAACAGCTCTCGCAGATTGGTCTTTGGGTTTATGCTGGCCAGCGCCTTTTTGAGCATGTGGATATCGAATACGTCCACGACACTTATGTTGTTGCCCGTTGCTCTAGCGGTGCTGGAGAAATCTGAAGACAACGATTTGGCCGCGCCACTGCTTTTGGGCATTGCTTATGCTGCCAGCATTGGCGGTATTGCAACGCCCATTGGCACGCCGCCTAACCTAGTGTTTATGGGCGTTTACACAGAAATCATGGGCGCACCGATCTCATTCGGACAGTGGATGATGTGGGCGCTACCCATCGCGTTGGTATTGCTGCCCATTGCTGCGTTTTGGATCACTAGAAACATTGATCATGAGGGCCAAATTGAACTGCCGGAAGTGGGCAACTGGACCACCTCTGAGCGCAGGGTTCTGACGGTTTTTGTCATAACCGCGCTACTTTGGGTAACCCGAACCGGGCCGTTCGGAGGCTGGAGTAGCTGGCTCAATGTACCTTATACCAACGACGCCATAGTCGCGTTTTTGGCAGTGATAGCGCTATTTGTAATTCCCAGTGGCGAAAAAACCGCCGATGGCACGCCTATTCGCCTCATGGATTGGGAAACCGCAGAAAAAATACCTTGGGGCATGTTATTGCTGTTTGGCGCGGGTATTACCATTGCCACTGCGTTTACTAACTCAGGCTTGAGCACCAGCATAGGTGCGAGCTTGGAGCAGTTATCAAACTTGCCAATTTTGCTGATGATTGGGGTTTTGTGCCTTGCCGTGACGTTTTTAACCGAAGTCACCAGCAACACCGCCACCACTACTTTATTGATGCCCATTTTGGGCGCAGCAGCAGTGGGCGCGAGTATTGATCCGATACTCTTTATGATTCCTGCGGCAATGAGTGCTTCCTGCGCCTTCATGCTGCCCGTGGCTACACCACCCAATGTGGTGACCTTTGCTACAGGCAAATTCTCAATTCAAACTATGGTTCGTGAAGGCGTCGCAATGAACCTCTTCGGCGTGATTGTTATTAGCCTGGGCTGCTATCTTTTGCTCACCTGAGCGGTCATCTGAGTACTCACCTAGGTACTCACTTAAGTGCCGACCTGAGCCCTTGCTGAATTCTGCATCTATTGCAGAGCCTGCTTGAACCAACTGAGCCAATTTAAAGGCGCGCTCCGTCTCGGATAACTCAGCCAGAGCGGCAACCTGAATATAAAATTCGGACCAATCCTGTTGCACTTGCCTGAAGAGCTGCGCGAATGCAGGGAAGAAATCCTCGTAAGTGCCTAGCGAAACGAGAAATGCATTATTGAAGCGTTTGCTCATTAAATTGTCGTATCTACCGCCGCCGAGGGTTGCCCTATTTTTTTGGTAACAGCTTTGTATCTGCGCAAGGTACTTCTGCCGCTGAGCGAGAATCTGCGCTGTATCTTCTTCTTGGCTTGCACCCGCGTAAATTTTTTCTAAATCGGCTTTAGCCTGCAAAGCAAACGCTTTAAATATCTGCCACTGCGCCTGTTGCTCAAGCCACTGGGCGTAGGCATCAGATTCCACCGCGCCTGCACTTTGCGACCATTCCCAAGCACCTTGCCTGCCCACAAAACTTGCAAAGCTCTCATTGAAGGCCGTGCTCCCTGGCACCCAGACTTTGCTGTGCGCCAATTCATGAAACAACAACTGTGCTAATGACAGGGGTTGATAGTCGATAAAACTGCTGAGCAACGGGTCGTTGAACCACCCCAGCGTTGAGTAGGCGGAAGCACCGCCCACGTAAGTTTCAAAGCCCATATGCTGATATTTATCCGCAAAGGCCAGAGCATCCTCTTGAGCGTAATAGCCTCTATAGGGCGCGCAACCTGCCACCGGGTAACACCAGGTCTCCCCATTCAGATCCAGTGGTTTTGCTGCAAAAACATTCCAAACCACATAATCACCCTGCAACTGCACATAGCGCTGATACTTGCCATCTGCGTCAAGCAACAGTTGGGTTTCCGCATGCTGCAATATTTTTTGCGTCAAAATCAGCTGCTGGCGAAGCGGACCTGGGGTTTTAGGATCATTCAGCAACTCACTCACCGGCTGGCTGCCTAACATAATGCTTAAATGCCCGGTTACCGCTTGATTGTAAAAGCCAATATGCTCGCAGCCTGTCAGAAGGCAAAGATACAGGGCCAGAATAGATATTTTGACCTGCCGCACTAGTTGCCGCCCCACTCCGAGAGTGCCACCATAGCCACCCCGGCAAATTCAAAGAGTTCGTTCATGCATTTTCTCAAAGCTACTTTGGCCTTTATCGGCATTTTGATTGCGACAGTTAGTGTGTGTGTTGTTCTGAGCTGGTGGGCGATCAAAATGACTTGGGTAAGAGGCCCAGCTAGATCAGAGCACCTGCGCAAGATGGATAAGATCATCATTTGGTGGACTAAATCAAATCGCTGGACCTTCAACAAGCTAGGTTTGGTCAACGCAAACATTACTTGGCAAGACCGAGAACAAATTTCTCCCGACAATTGGTACCTAGTGGTCTGCAACCACCAAACTTGGACCGATATATTATTGCTGCAAACCTACCTATTAGACGATCTGCCCCCGCTGAAATTTTTCACTAAAGCACAACTGATCTGGATTCCTTTCGTAGGTATCGCCATGTATGCGCTGGGCTTCCCTTACGTTAAACGCGTAACCAAGGCTCAGATAAAGAAAAACCCTGAACTGCGTCATGCAGACAGAGACAATGTTCTGATGGCCTGCGAGCGCTTTAACAATCACCCCACCAGCGTTCTCAACTTTGTCGAGGGCACTCGTTTCACTGAGGAAAAACATGAGCGGCAGAACAGTGAATACAATAACTTACTGCGACCTAAGGCCGGTGGCATTGAGTACGTGCTGCAAGGTATGGATAAAAGCCTACATCGGCTGGTAGAGGTGACTATTGTTTACCCAGATGCGGTACCTACCTTCATGGATTTTCTTCAGGGTAAGTGCCAGCGGGTGGACTTTGACATCAGACACCATGAGATTCCAAATTGGTCTTCGGCGGAGGAGACCACTGAGCGCAAAACTGAGATTGTGCAATGGGTGAAAAAACTCTGGCTTGAAAAAGATCAGCGCATTACGGCAATTAAAAGCCAAATATCAAACTGATAATCCAGCTACTGCGCACCAGCTGGTAGGCGATTTGCTTCAACTTGTTGCCGCACGTTCGCCAAAGCTTTTTCTAGCGCCACCAAGCGTTTGTTTACCGCTAATCTATTCGCGTCCATAGCCCGCACTGCCTCGCTATTGTCTTTCACTTGCACACCTAAACCAGAGTTCAGGTTGGCAACAGACTGAGCAGCAATATTGGTTTTATCAGTGAGCTCTCGCTGGGCCCTGAGCATCTGTTGCACCTGCAGCTCAAGGCTGGTCAATTGATCAACCACGGTTTGCTGGTCTGCCAAAGCTTCGTCGTGCTGGCTACTTGCCGCCTTTAGGTCTCTACTAGTGGCTTGAATAGCCTTCATGGATTTATCCAATTTGGCGACTTTAGTTTGATTTTCTTTGATCCAGTCGCGATTACGTTCATTAGCAATTGACCATAATTTGCGAATTTCAGATTCCCACAAATTAATCTGCTGTTTTGTGTCTTGGCCGCCTTGGCTTAGGGCATTGTCTGTTGCAGATAATCGCTCCTCCAGCTTAATCAGGCGATTATCCGCGTTCTTTAACTCAGCTTCAGTGGCTACAAGTAGCTGTTGTTGATTAGCAATAAACCAGCCCGCACCCAAAAGCCCAGCCACCAGCAGGGCCAAAATAGAGGTATTAACTAAACCGCGCCCAGAATTACCGCTTTGCGCACGGCGATTGCTGCTTGGACGGTAACTGCCCCCTGCTTCAGTAGAGAGCGGATCTTCTGGCATATCACTCATAAAAATCTCACGTTGGGATTACCGCAGAGTATAAAAACTAATACGGCGAAAGGAAGGATTTCTCGCTACTTTTTACCTTTTCTACGAGCAGTGCTTTTCTAATTGCATTTTTTCGCCGTTGCATCGGAACTCAGCACGGACGTCCTACAGAAATAACGCAAGGGTCTGCGAGATATTCAGACAAGTGCAGATGGTCAAAATGGCGTCCATTGCAGAAAAATCACGCTCGTAATTCGCCACCGCAAAATAATGACCACTGCCATTACCAAGTGGAAATGAATACGAATTCTGATTGGTTCACTCCCTCCTTAAACTTACTTCAAGCCCCTTTTGCCAAGCCAAATGCCTCACAAGATAAACGGTAGCACTACCGCTGACCTCGAAAAACCGTTGCTTTGTACAGCTAAAAGAACCTTTTATCTGATAAATAGCTCCATTCAACAATCTGCGAAGCCTCTCACTTCAAATACTCGTAATCTCTAGATTCGTGAATCAAAACCTCAAAAATTAGGCTTTGGATCCACTGGATCAATTTAAAAATAGTCGGAAAATTATCAAGGAGACTGAAATGTCTAACAAATTAGTTAAATCACCTTTATCTATCGCCGTAAGTGCAGCACTGAGTGTTTCAGTTGCATGTATCCCTTCAGTCAATGCTGACCAAAACCCATTTGCCATGAAAGAATTGAACTCTGGCTACATGCAATTCGCCGAAGGCAAGTGTGGCGAAGGCAAGTGCGGTGAGTCTAAAGCCAAAGAAGGTAAGTGTGGCGAAGGCAAGTGCGGTAGCTAGTACCGACCATGTCACGTAAGCCAGTAATAACCGGCGCAGGTCTTGGTCTGCGCCGTTCTTTTATCGACGAACTTTCTGCCGATTTCCCAACTTCAATTAGCTTTATGGAAGTTGCACCAGAAAATTGGATTGATGTGGGCGGCCGTTTTGCCGTTGCACTGGAAAAGGCAACCTCTCAAGCACCACTCGTGTGTCATGGGCTGTCTCTAAATCTTGGCGGGCTCGCCCCCATCGACGAAGCCTTTGTACATCGCGTTAAGCACTTCCTCGAAACATTCTGTGTCGCACACTACAGCGAACATCTAAGTTATTGTGGCGACGAAGGTCATTTATACGACCTCATGCCCATTCCATTCACGCCCGCTGCTATCACCCACGTTGTAGATAGAATTAAGCGCGTGCAAGATATTTTAGGCCGCTCGATAGCGGTAGAAAACGTTTCTTACTATGCCGCTCCGGGCAAAAGTATGAGCGAAATTGAATTTCTCAACACTGTCCTAGAACAGGCTGACTGCCAGCTACTGCTAGACGTTAATAATGTTTATGTGAACAGTGTTAACCATAAGTACGACCCCGAAGAATTCCTTAAAGCCCTGCCGGGCCAGCGCATTGCGTACGGTCATATAGCCGGACATTACAACGAGGCTGACGACTTGCTTGTTGATACACACGGCGCTGATGTGGTCGACCCTGTTTGGTTACTGCTAGAAAAAGCCTACAACCATTTTGGTGCTTTCCCCACACTATTGGAACGCGATTTTAACATTCCATCTATCGCGGACCTGTTGGTTGAAGTAGATCAAATACATTCCATTCAGAGCAAATTCACCGCGTCGCAAGAGTTAAGGGTCTGAGGCAGTGAGTCCCAATTTTGCTGAGGTACAAAAAATCTTTACCGCGCATATGCGCGACCCAGCATCGAATCCTGGCCCTACTGATATTGAAGATAGAAGACTGCAAATTTATCGCGACTTGGTATTCAACAACATCGAATCCCTTATCGCCGGCAGTTTTCCTGTGCTGAAAACCATTTACCCTGCCGAACAATGGAAAATACTGATTAGGGCCTTTGTCAGAGATCATATTTCTCACACTCCGCATTTTCCAAAGATGCCCCAAGAATTTCTCATGTTCCTCCAACACAAAGAGCAAGAGGACCCTGAGTTTCCGTTTGCTTTTCCCTTCACAATGGAACTTGCTCACTATGAATGGCTAGAACTCGCCATTGATTTAGATACGCGCCACATTACCCACAACCCAGTGAGCAGCGCTGAAGCATTCATTGATCAATGCCCTGTGATCAACCCCATCTCTACCACTGTGGGATTTAGTTGGCCTGTGCATGAGATTGGCCCAGATTTCCTACCCGCGGAGGCTCCAGAGCTACCGACCTATATCGTTGTTTATCGAAACAGCGAGTTAAAAACAGGATTTATGGAATTGAACCCCTTAGCGGCAATGTTGATCGAAAAAATCGGCACAAATGCCAATCAGACGGGGAAGGAAATATTGCAGCAAATCAGCCGTGACATTGGTCATGCAAATTCTAGCGTAGTAATCCAGGGTGGCTGTGAATTGATGTATGAAATGGCAGCCAAACATATCCTTTTGGGCACCACCCCAAAGCAAATAGAAACTTAAGTTACCTTCACAAAGGAGTCAGCAAATGATCATAAGCGTAGCAACCAAAGCGCAAATGTATTTAGACAAAATTAACGTAACAGACTTTATTGCCCCATTATTGCTTAGACTTTACTTGGTACCCGTTTTTTGGATGGCGGGCACCATGAAGCTAGGCAGCATGGAGAGCACCATTGAATGGTTTGGCAATCCGGATTGGGGCTTAGGTTTACCCCTGCCCTTTCTTATGGCGTGGATTGCAACATTGACCGAAGTTGTTGGCGCTGTGTGCTTGTTCTTCGGCTTTGCAACTCGATGGATTTCTATTCCATTGATAATCACCATGGTGGTTGCGGCAGTCACAGTACACTTACCAAACGGCTGGTTGGCCATTGCGGAAGGCGGTGGTTTATTTGCCAGCGAGAGAACTATGGGCGCAATTCAACGTCTTGATAGAGCCAAGGAAATTTTACAAGACAATGCGAACTACAGTTGGTTAACCGAAAATGGCAGCCTTGTCATTCTCAACAACGGCATCGAGTTTGCTGCTACTTATACAATTATGCTTGTTGCTCTACTTTATGTAGGTGCCGGCAAACTCAGCATAGATCACCTCATTGCCAAACGTTTCCAAGGCTAGAAACTGTAGGGCAAAGGGCTATAAAAGTCCGTGAGAGGATATAAAGACGAAAAAAAAAGGCGACCCTAGGGTCGCCTTTTTTTCGTCTGGTTGTGTCTATCTTTAATCGAGCTGCCTTTAATCGGGCTGCAATCGGGCTAAATCAGACCAAATCAAAAGCCCACCGCAGCCAACACCTTCGACTATAGAACTCGCAAAATACCTGCAAGCACTACGGTCAACACCAGACCAGAGACAATTACACCACGAACTGTAGTCAATGGACCTTGCTTACCTACAATTGCATTAACCTGAAGCGCTGCAATGATCACCAAACACGCAATAATTGCGTTGGCGTTTGAAGCAATGCCACCACTGGAAAGGTGCGCGCTTGATCCCATAAACCACAACATCGGTAGAGAGAAAAGAGTGTTTGTCCGTGAGGCAAGACCGGCCTTAGGAGCCGCGGCGGCTGCAGCAGGATCTGGCTCGTTACCTTGGGCAACGCCTTGGTTAGATTCAACAATGATCTTTTGGTTGGGCCAAATGATGAGCCAAACGTTAAGGAACATTAAGGTACCTAGCGTTGCACCAATTGTAATGTCACTGGTTAAGCCCGTATGACGATAGCCAAGTAGAATCACACCCGTAATGAAGGTACCCATGGCGCCCCAACGGAACCACCACAGAGCGCGAGGCGCTAATTTTGAAAATGCGTCCACTCGGGCATTCGGCTCAGCTTCTTTGAAATACTCTGTTTGCACAAAGTTAAAGTAATAAAGTAGGCCTATCCATGTAATACCAAACAGGAAGTGAGCATACCTCGCCAAGTAATCAATAATCGCTGCGTCCATAAAATCCTCTAGTTATGTTGCGAACTGTAAAGAACATCTTTTTCCCTACTAGTGCCCTGAACGGCAAAAGTGGGTACTCCACCTAAACCATCAAGAGGCAAAAATTAGACGTTCTGTTAAGTTCTGAAAAACAGTTTCTGAAAAACAATTTCTGAAAAATAAGTTCTGAAAAACGAATCTGGCGGAAGGATAACGAATCACGGTACAAGGCACCAGCAAAAGCCTAACCCCAATAATGGATATTTAAGGGAAG
>QXZU01000064.1 GCA_009886205.1 K189A clade bacterium
CCAATTTTTCACTGGGGTATTATGGGCTGGGCGTTTTATTGCCTGCCCGGGGTTGCCGTAGCTTATAGCTATTATGTGCGCGGGGTTAAGTCTCTGCGTTTGAGTGACGCCTGTGAGCCAATTATTGGTAAGCATTCTAGGGGCGTGTTGGGTCGCGTAATAGACTTACTCTTTGTTGTGGGTTTAGTCGGTGCTTGCAGTACCGGAATAGCCCTAGCGGTGCCATTAATAGGCATGTGTGTTGCCGACTTATTATCTTTAGATCGAGCAGCTTGGGGGTTTACCTTAGATCTGCTGGTGATATTTGTGGTGACTTGTGTGTTTGCCACCAGCGTTTGGCTGGGCCTTGAGAAGGGCATTAAGCGCCTCAGTGATCTGAATATCATTATGGCAATTCTGTTATTGGCGTTTATTTTGATCGTTGGCCCAACCCTTTTTATGGTGGAAATGGGCTTTGATTCGCTTGGTCATATGGCGCAAAACTTCATCCGTATGAGCACTTGGACCGACCCACTGGGCACCTCAAGCTTTGTTGAGTCTTGGACAGTCTTTTATTGGGCTTGGTGGCTTGCGCTGGGTCCTTATATGGGCATTTTCATTACCAAAATTTCTAAGGGTCGAACGCTCAAGCAGTTGATTTTAGGCTGTGTCTGCTTTGGCACCTTGGGCTGTTTCCTGTTCTTCTCAATACTTGGCAATTACGCGGCTTACCTAGAACTCAATGGCCTCTTCCCAGTGCTTGAAACTCTACAAACCCAGGGCCCACCTGCGTTGATTGTGGCAGTACTCGGAACATTGCCAATGTCGTCGCTGATCTTGATTGTCTTCACCTTAGTCTGCGTAATTTTCGCCGCCACCAGCTATGACTCTGCGTCTTATACCCTGGCGGCTTCTGCAACCAAGTCGCTGGATTCTAACGAGCACCCTGCGCGTTGGCATCGTGTGTTTTGGGCATTTTTGCTCGGTGTACTGCCCATTACGTTAGTTTATCTAGGCGGTCTAGAGCCCCTGAAGTCTGCGGTCACTTTAATCTCAGTGCCGTTATACGCGGTGATTGTTTTGCTCACACTGTCTATGTGGAAATCGATCAAGCAGGCCGAAAAGGTCAAGGCTGAAGCCTTGTCAGCGAATTAGCCCGGCCCAGGCATTGCTGGCAAGACGACGGGTAATGCGTCTGCTAGGACCAAGGATAGTGCGAGGGATAGTGCGAGGGGTAGGACGAGGCATAGGACGAGGGATAGGGCGACAGCTAAGACTGGCGAGATGAGTTGCGGCAGTACCCGCTGTGGATGAATAATAAGAAGCTCGGATTCAAGAAGGGGAGAACATTCATGGCTAACCAAATGGCCGAACAAGAACCGTTACATTTTCAATCGTTGTCGCGTATCTGTCGGCAGCTTAAGAGTGGGGCCTTGTCCTCTGTGGCGCTCACCCAATATATGTTTGAACGCATTCACAGATTGGACGGGCAAACTCTGAGTTTTGCTCGGCTGCTTGAAGAGCAAGCCCTAGCCACCGCCGCGGCGCGAGATGAAGCGCGCGCCCAAGGCCAGCCTTTAGGTGCATTACACGGCGTACCCATTGCCATTAAGGATCTGCTTTATACCAAAGATATAGTCACAGCCTCTGGCACCTTGGTGATGCAGGACTTTCGTCCAACTTTTGATGCAACGGTTGTCACGCGGCTCGAGCAAGCGGGTGCCGTGATCATTGGTAAAACGCAGTTAACTGAAGGCGCTTTTGGTCACCATCATCCAGATATTCCGGCACCAATAAACCCCTGGGATAAGCGCGCTTGGAGTGGCGTTTCATCTTCAGGCTCCGGCGTCAGTGTTGCTGCTGGGTTAGCGTTTGCAGCCTTGGGTTCTGACACCGGCGGCAGTATTCGTTTTCCATCGGCTAGCTGTGGTCTAGTTGGACTGAAGCCCACTTATGGCAGGGTCAGTTTGTATGGCGCGTTTCCGCTGGCTGGCAGCCTTGATCATATTGGCCCTATGACCCGTAGTGTAGAAGACGCGGCGCGCATGCTCAGTGTGATGGCGGGCTACGACGAAAACGATCCCGGCTCCGTGAACGCAAGTGTGCCCAATTATTTGGCCGACGTTGTTGCTGAAGACTCCAACGAATCCTCCGAGGTGAGTTTTGCTGGCGTGCGTATAGGTGTTGACTGGGATTATGTGAGTACTGGTGTTGAACTTCAGGTGAGTGAAGTTATCCGCGATACGCTTGATGCCCTGAGCAAACTGGGCGCTGAGATTTGTCCGGTAGTTGTGCCAGAAAGTTATAAAATTTTGGCCGGTGGCTGGGCGGTGACCACGGGTGTTGAATGTGCCAAGGCGCATAGCGAATTTTACCCACAACAAAAAGCTGAGTACGGACCAGATTTGGCAGCCCTTATTGATTTAGGCTTGCGGGTGACAGCGGAGGACTATGCGCAGTTGGAACTGATTAGACAAGATTTTACCGCGCAAATGGAACAGGTTCTAACCCAAGTAGATGTGATGATTAGCCCATGTATGCCTATGGCCACACCGGATATTGAGGTGATGTCGGAGCTTAGTCCCGAAGAGGGCCAGGCTGATTTTTTAACCTTCACAGCGCCATTTGATTATTCTGGTCATCCGACACTGACGTTGCCGTCAGCTTTGAATACCAATGGACGACCAACCTCATTCCAATTGGTGGCGGTAAAATTGGGTGAAGCCAATTTGCTCAAAGTAGGTTCGATGATCGAACAAAGTTTGCCTCGGTTGTCATACCCAGAGTTGGATCAAACAGGCGCTGAGTGATTGCTAATTAGGGAGAAGTAGATGGACCAACAGAGTACTTTTTATTATGCAGATCCAACGGTAAAAGACCCCGCGTACTTTTTGTGTCCGCCCCCCGCAAATGCAGAGCAACGCGATCCGGGTAGAGTGCCAGGACAGCATAAGGTTGAAGATGTGCGTGGCTACATGTCTGCGTTAAATCTCGACCAACAGGGGTTGGCGTTTGTGCAGCAGCACTCTGCGACCACCGACTTCTACGACGATGAGGCGGTGCGCAATACCTATTATCCTGAAGTGCAAGAATTGGTTAAGGCCCATACTGGCGCTAAAGAGGTTTTTGTTTTTGACCACAATGTGCGCAATAAAGATATGGCGGGCTCTGACCAAAAAGCTCAGCGGGCACCTATTCAAAACCCGGTAAAATCTGTGCACAACGACTACACAGAGATTTCAGGGCCTCAGCGCGTTCGCGACTTTTTACCAGATCGTGCTGAAGAATTGGTTAACCAGCGTTTTGCCATGATCAATGTCTGGCGGCCCATTGTTGGGCCTGTGTTGCAAACGCCCTTTGCCGTAATAGATGCGGGTTCTATCAGTAAAGATGATTTTATTCCTATTGATTTGGTTTATACCGACCGTGTTGGGCAAATTTATATGGTCCGCAATAACCCTAAACACCGTTGGCTGTATTTGTCTGAAATGCAGGATACCGAGGTAATGCTGTTGAAGTGCTTCGATTCTGATTTGGCCGTGCCTGCGCGATTTACCGCGCACAGCGCTTTTGAGTTGCCACCGCCCCCTGCTGATGCTGAGCCATTGCCGGGGCGACAGAGTATTGAAGTGCGGACGCTGGTTTTTTACTGAGTTTTTATTGAGCGTTTTCTGGTGGGGATTTTGATGACGCTTTAACTCTGCGCTTGAACTCTGTATAGCACTCTATATAGCACCCTATATAGTCCTCTACATAGTATACGCAGAGGACTCGGCTTACTCATCCACCATACCACTGCTTGTTTAAGCGAACCGCCAGTGCTGTTTTAAGTTCTGCTGTAGATGTTGGCGAACTGCATGCTCCTGCTGATCTATATAAATGAACACTAAGTGTCCCTGTTCAGGGGGCGTTGCAGTTTGTTGCTCAACCTTTTCTAACGTTAGCGCATCTCCCACTCGCTGCAACAATTGCAGCCCTTGGTCTGTTTCTACATAGCCTTTGACTCTATGCACGGTTGACGGTAATGCATCACAAAGCGCCCGGAGATGATTAATGTTGACCTGTGCAATCTGCGGCAGTGTGCAGCTTGCAAAACCGTGACCGTGGCTGTGTGGATTTGCAGTCGTCTCCGCAGTGTCTTGTTGGTCATAATCTGGAGAAAAAATATTCGGCTTGTGCAGTACTTTGCCTATGTTGTCGCCGTGGAGGGTAAAAGTTGGAGCTAGGTCAAGTTTTGACGCAATTAGATAGTCCGCTTCATCAACCTGTTGTTTGACCAAATAACCAACAAACTTGTCCTGACATTGTTTGTCGTGGTTGGCAGCATCCACCAAAACAAAGGTGGCGCGGGGCGAGTAACCGGGATAGCTGCATTGTCGTTGCAATTTTTTGGGCGATGCCACGCCGCTGGCTTCTAACAGAACATGTTCTATTGGAAACTCGCCTAACTGCGCTCTTAATGTCTCCAGCGCCTCGCTTAAATCTTCACCAATAGTGCAGCACACGCAGCCATTGGTGAGGCCGATGATTTTACCGTCTGGCGATTGTTCTTTGATCCATTTAGCGTCTAGGTTGATGTCGCCAAAGTCGTTTACCAATACCGCCAAGTTGGCTGGCGGAGAGTCGCCGGTCAAAATACTATTGATAAGGCTCGTTTTGCCGGCACCTAAGTATCCGCCAATTATGGTGATGGGAATGTCTATCATAAGGTTGTTGTTGGGAACACTTTGCCCTCGAAAACCGTTGCGTAAATATTAATGTCCCTCAGATCCATTGGGTCGCAGGTAAGTGGATCTTCATCCAGTATTGTGAAGTCGGCCCGCTTGCCTGAGCGAATGCTGCCAGTGATGTCTGCCATACCCATAACATGTGCCGCGTTGATGGTGATGGCTTGCAACGCCTGCTGTTGGGTAAGACATTCTTCAGGGCACATAACGTCGCCCTCTGAGTTGATTCTATTCACTGCCACCCATGCGCTGTTTAAGGGTTCTGCCGGTGCCATGGTGAAATCAGAGTGCAGGGTGGTGTTAATGCCCTCGCGGAAACAGGTGCCAAGCCGAGCCATTTGCGACGCTCGCTCATAGCCTACCGCGTCTTTCGCGTACATGTCTGAAAGTTCATGTAGGTAGTAGGCGTTGGCGGAAACCTGTCCGCCTAGGACCTTAATCCGCTTGATCTGTTCAGGGGTACTGATACCAAAATGTTCGAAGGTATAACCATGATTGAATCTTGGTCGTTCGAACTGCATTTTTTCTAACACATCTATGGCCAGCTCTAGCCCTAAGTCACCGGTTACATGCACATGGATTTGGAATCCAGCATGCCAGTAAGCGCGAATGTTTTTTTCCAAAATTTCTGGCGGCATTAACCATTCGCCATGGTGTTCATCGATATAGCCGGGAGCTTGCAGTTGTGCCAAAGCGCTGAAAAAAGCGCCATCGCTGAACATTTTGATATGTTTACCAAAGTGCAGGCGGTGGCTGTTGCGCTCAACGAGCCCTTCGGCTTTTTCTACCGCCTGCTCTAAGGTTCTGCCGCCGCCACTCATTCGTGCTGAGTGGGCGACAAGCCGAGTACGAAAAGGTACTTCGTTGCCTTCAAGCAATTGCGCCAACGTTGTCGCTTCGGTTTCAAAGTCAAACAGTCCAGTGGCAAGATCGCCAATGGTGGTGTGGCCGCCATGGTGAACAACCTTTTTAAGTCGCTCTAGCCCGGCTGCATAAACGTCTGGCGCAAGTATCCAAGGGTTAAGGTGTTGGATGGCATAACCTAAGCCGTTTTCAAAAAAGTGCCCGTTGTCGATATCGATCTGGTCGCTTGGTTTGATGTCATCGATGTTCACGCCAGCCATTGCCATTGCTGCATCGTTCATATACAGCTCGTGAAAGGAGCGGTGCCAGACAACTATGGGCCGAGTTGTGCTGATGGCATTGACGCGTGCTTTGCTCATAGGCCCGTGCCACAACTGATGGAACCCCCAAATGAACAGCGGCTCAGGTTCATCTGCGCCGCCGTCATTTTTGCCGGCATGCAGCGTTTGCATACGTTCATCAAATCCATCTTTTGTTGTAGTGGGCTCCACCGTGCCCCACGGCAATTTCCAGCGCATGGCGGTAATGAATTCCATGGGCAGTAAAACAGCCGCCATGCTGGGGTGTAGGTGGGGGTCGATAAAGCCGGGGCAGATCACTTTATCGGCAAACTGTTCATCCACCTGATATTCCTGACCCTCAAGCCACGGCTGCATATTTTCGCGCTCGCCCACCTCAAGAATAATGCCATCGCGCACCAGTACCGCGCTGGCTCTGGGCATGGAGTCGTTCATGGTAATGATTGAACGCGCTGGGTAGAGGGTTAACATGAGTACTTCTCCGCTGTCAGTTTTGGTGTAGGGCTATCTACGGATTCTTAAATAAGGACTTTAGTTCAAAACCTTTAGTTCAAGGACTTTAGTTCAAAGCCCTTAAGTTGAGGCCTTGGTTTAACAATTCTAGTTCAAGGCTCGTAGTTCAAGGCTCGTAGTTAAAGACGCTTAGATCAAGACTCTTAGTTCAAAATGGCTGAACGAAGTACATTAACGTTAATTGCTTCTTTTTATTCCCGTTCCAGAATGCCCTTAATATTGAGAAAAGAAAATGGCGGTTTGAGTAGCAATTTGTCGCGTAAATTTACCCGTTACCAAGATGGCTGTAGAGTTAGCCGCCTAACGGTGTTTGCACCAATTTTCTAGATTTTTTGAGGTATATATGGACCCCATTAGTCAGGGTGTGCTGGGCGCATCCTTTGCTCAGGCTGCTGCCAAAAACAAAGAAAAAATTATTGCCGCCGCTTGGTTTGGGGCATTGGCAGGAATGGCGCCAGACTTAGATGTGGTAATCCAATCGCCGTCAGATCCGTTGTTGTTCTTAGAGTTCCACCGGCAGTTTACCCACGCATTGATCTTCATCCCGCTGGGGGCGCTGTTGGTGGCGTGGCCGCTGTTTAAGTTGCAGGTGCGTTTTTTTCAGCCGTATTTGTCGCTGCGGGAAAGCTACCTGTTTTGTTTGTTGGGCTATGCCACCCATGGCCTGCTGGATGCGTGTACTTCCTATGGCACACAGTTGCTCTGGCCGTTTAGCGATGAGCGTTTTGCGTGGAATAACATCTCGATCATTGACCCGCTGTTTACTTTGCCATTGCTGGTTTTAGTGGTGTTAGCGGGTTACAAACGGAGGCGCGGTTTTGCTATTGCCGCGTGTCTCTGGGCTTTGAGCTACCTGAGTTTAGGTTGGCTGCAAGTAGATCGCGCAGTTGCCGCCGGAGAGTTGGTGGCAGCCCAGCGCGGCCATATTCCAGAGCGATTAACGGTGAAACCGAGTTTTGCCAATTTGTTTTTGTGGAAGGTCATTTACGAATTTGACGGTGATTATTATGTGGACGCGGTGCGGGTACTGAATGAGCCGCAGTGGTGTGAGGGTGAACGCATTGCAAAATTTGATGTCGACAAGCAATTCCCCACCTTAGCACCAGAGAGTCAGCAGCGCATTGACATAGAGCGATTTCGTTGGTTTTCCGATGACTACTTGGCCGTTAACGCGCGAGGTCAGGTCATAGATATGCGTTACAGCTTTCTGCCAAATGAGGTAGCGGCCATGTGGGGTATTGAAATAACGCCCTCTAAGCCAGATACCCATGTTGCTTGGTGGGCCAACCGCGATTTAAACGAGTCCCAGCGGGAGGATTTCTATAATCTCCTTTCGGGGCGGAGCTGCCAGTGGCTATAGTGGCCGCTTGACGCATTAGATAGAAGGGGCAGGGATGTGAACAAAATTTTTAGCAAAGGCTGTAAACGAAGGCTGCGACTAATGTCCATAAACAAAGTCCATAAACAAAAGCCTTAAGCATGGCTACTAACAAAGGATATATATGAAATCATTGACCGATATGAGCTTAGTTGTGGCCGAGCTACTCAAAGAGCGCGGCGAAACAGTGGCTGTTGCAGAAACCTCAACCGGTGGTCTAATTTCTTCGGCACTGCTGGCGGTACCGGGTGCATCTGCCTATTACAAGGGCGGCTCTGTGATATACACGTTGGCGTCGCGCAAAGAGTTACTGGGTATTAACCGCGCTCACGTCGAGGGTTTAGACCCCATGACCGAAGCCATGGCGCTGCGTTTTGCAGAAGTTGCGCGGGCGCAATTGAATGCAACGTGGGCGATTGCTGAGTTGGGCATAGCCGGCCCCACAGGCGCACCTTATGGCGTGGATGCCGGTACCAGTGTGGTTGCAGTAGACGGTCCGCACCCGATGACAATAACCGTTGCAACCGGAAGCCCCGACCGCGAAGAAAATATGTGGGCCTTCAGTTCAGCAGCCTTTCAATTGTTTGCTCGCGCTTTAGGGTAAGTGTTAGCAATTGCGATGTATTGCGGCCAGTCAACGAGCCGTGAATCTTTCTTGGCTGCTGCAGCTAAATCTATTGGCGCTTACCGGTAAAGGGTGTGTCGCCTCTAGGTGTCTCCACTGAGCCGGTCATAGTGTCTTGGTCTACTTGCCCTGCGTATTTCAGTTCAAATGTGCCAAAGGCCGTTTTCATCTGAAACGGAAAACTGAATGCGTTGCCCTCTACCGCCACGTTGTCTATGGCAAAGCTGCCTCTGGGTCCAGTCAATGAACCTGAGAACTCGCCAGGCGCCTGCTCGGAGACAGTCAGTGTCGGCGTGGACTTTCCCCTAGGGCCATCTACTTCCAGCAACCAAACACCGGCGACTGGCGCTGCGGCTTGCAGGCTCATGCTAAACGTTAAAAAAAGCAGGGTGGCGAATACGGAAGATTTGAAATACTGCACTGTATTGTTCCTAAGTTGAGTGGGTGAATGGCAGGGAGGGATAATACCGAGCGGGTTATCGCAAATACAGTATCTGCATTTGTCGCGAGCGTTTTTTCATTATGCTGGTTGGGTGCCCTACCTCTTCGTAAGAGGTAGGGCATGCGCGGGCCGTCACTTTTTCGGCATTTTGCCCCTGGCGTTTTAGTGATCGAACTCCAAAATGGCTCGGCCAGTAATTTGGCCGCTTTCTAGGGCTTGAGCGGCTTCGTTAATTTGATCAATTTTGTACCTTGCCGTGACCATCCCCTGAAGGTTTAGGTCGCCACTGTTCTGCCAGTCAAGAAAGCGTGGAAAGTCTCGGTCTGGCGCACAGGATCCGCCAATACTGCCAACAAAGCGCTTTTCATTAATCAGTACATCTACTGCATTAAGCTCCACGGGGGTTGTGGGTACGCCCACCAATATGGCGGTGCCACCTTCTTTAGCGCCGAAGTAGGCTGTTCTGCACGCGGGCACAATCTGTTCCATAGTTTGCTTTATGCCGATGCAGTCAAATGCGTAGTCAACGCCTGAAACCGGCTGCCGCGAAATATTGAATTGTCCTGGCCGAGGGGTCAGGGCATGGATGGCGGCCACTGGGTCTTCCTTGCTGGCATTAATGCAGTGAGTTGCGCCAAAGGTTTGAGCAAATTCTAGCTTACCGTCATCTAGATCCACCGCGATGATTGGGTGGGCTCCGGCCATCTTTGCGCCAACTACCGCAGATAAGCCAACACCGCCTACGCCAAATATGGCAACGCTTTCGCCTTTTTGTACGTCAGCGGTGTTAATTACCGCTCCGGCGCCGGTCATTACCGCGCAGCCAATGATTGCGCTGACATCTTTCTCGATATTTGGATCTACCTTCACCACATATTGCTCGTCCGCAATGGTGTGATCTGCCCAAGTAAAAACGTTTTGTGAGGTGGCTATACCGTCGCTGACCTGTAGGTTTGCAGCTTCCGGTGGGTTGGCCGCCGCCTCGATATCCCTGGGTACCCAAGTGACCATAACAATGTCACCTTCTTTTACGTGGCTAACGTTGCTACCCGCTTTTAGTACGATACCCGTGGACTCATGGCCAAGAATGATTGGGTTTTTCCGGGGCGCATGCATTTGGTGCAGTTGGGAATGACAGATGCCAGATGCAAATTGACGTACCACGACCTGGTTTGGTTGCGGGTCGGGCAATTCAATGGATTCTACTCTAAGTGTATTGCTGTCCTGTGGCAGTACTACCACGCGTGCTTGTGTTCCCATCCTGCTTCTCCTATTTAGCTGCTCCAATTTACCTTTACTAGGAAATTTGTATATAAAAAATGTTTGGGAAAATGTGGCGTGTAATCCAAGCAATGAAATGTGCTTATGCAATGATTTAAAGCGGCGATGTTTATGCCACTATTGGTCGATGATTTTTCATCACTGGGTTGCGCTTTAGCGACAGTTTGTGAATAAAAATTTAACCCATATTAAACGGTCCAATGCCGAGCATGAGTGCTGGGCTGTGGAACAAACAACACCGAAATAATTCGGAAATTGCTCATAAATAACTCTTAAATAAAAAGGAAATTTGATGAAATTATATGAAGCCCCTTCTCCTAACGCCCGCAGAGTACACATCTTTATGTCTGAACTGGGTATTGAATGTGAGCGAGTTGCGGTAGATATTCGCGCAGCGGAAAATTTATCAGCTGAGTTTTTGGCGAAAAATCCGGGTGGGCGAGTGCCGGTTTTAGAGTTGGATGACGGCACCTTTATTGGTGAGTCCGTGGCCATTTGCCGCTACTTAGATTCCATTGCTGAGGATTCTGCGGCTCCCAGTATGTTTGGCCATGACGGCGTGAGTGCGGCGCAAATCGAAATGTGGCAGCGCCGTGTTGAGTTCAATTTTTTGCTGGAAGTAGCTGGTGCGTTTCGCAACATTACAGCGTTCTTCAAAGACCGCGAAACTTGCGTGAAAGAGTGGGGCGAGGTCTGCGCAGAGCGAGCGCCCAAAGCGTTAGCCATGTTTGATGCGCAATTGGCGCAAAATGAATATTTGGCTGGTGAGCACTTTTCTATTGCCGACATAACCTTAGGCATCTCTATTGATTTTGCCAAGATGGTTAAGGTAGTTGAATTGCCAGAACTGCCAAACCTTACTCGTTGGAAAACTCAAATGGATGCTAGAGACAGTTTTAGCGCCCAGTAATGCCCACTGTGTCTGATTAGCAGAACTGGGCCGCGCCTGGCCCGGCCGAGGCGCTCGAAGCTAGTCGAATAAAACGTTCGCTAGCTTGCCAGCACTCGCCGCAAATGCGGTTTCAATGTCATCTTGATTCACTCGGCCTGTGGACAGCGGTGGCAGGTGGCCTAACGAAAAAAAAACGGCGTCGGACACTTTCATGCCCGGCGTTGCCATTACCCGTTCATCGTATTGCTTACACAAGAAAAACAGTTTGTAGAACTCTCTAACATCTGGGGCGTAGTCGTGTTGGGCCTTGTGTTTTATGGCGTATAAGCTTGTAACGGTGACATCAATTTGCGCTTCTTCGCTGATTTCTTTCTTGACGTTTTGTGACGCAGAAAGCCCGCTGTCAGCGTAACCTCCAGGTAACGCCCATAGACCATCGCTCTTTTCTTGCACCAATAGAATTTTGTTGCGATTAATCACCGCGCCGCGAACATCCACCTTAGGCGTTGCGTAACCTTTACCTAAGTCTCCCAACAAATTTTCAATTCGCTCAATGGGTACATTGCCCAAATCTGCGAGCATCTTATTGCCAATGTCGGCAAGCTCTTGATACCGCTCTTTGTCAAAGTCGTCGGTGGCAAAGGTCATACCTGTATCGGCGATACTTTGAATTCTCTTGGCATAGGTAAGCCAGCTAGATTCCATCCTCAACCTCCATTTCATTAATCATGTCGCGCCCTGATGACAGGCGCAGAAAAACGTACATCACTGTATCAGTTGCCAAACTTCAAAAATGTACGTGAGTCTGAAAGCAGCTACCTCTTATCGGAAATTTGTACACCAAAAGTTTATTTTTCGATAAAAAGTGGCACCGACAAAGCAGTGTCCTAATTTCATATGGACGCGGGGGTTCTATTTGGTCATCTCAAAGATTTATCTTTCTACCATCTAGGTTGGCCGCTTCTTTCAATTGGGGTTACAAGTATGTCGAGGATATCTGCCGGATGCCTTGGTCGGGGACCTCGAACGTAAGGGGCTAGGTCTTGTTGGGATGCGCATCAGCTATAACGGGAATCAACTTTTGACTCTCCGATTAGGTGAAATGAATGGACAGCTATAAAGTCCAAATATAGAGAACGAGTAAATAGCGGGAGAATAATAACAATGGATCAACTACAACAATTAGCGCAATCAATCATAC
>QXZU01000065.1:0-34452 GCA_009886205.1 K189A clade bacterium
GTTGCTATGTGGGCGTTAGCCCTCACCCTTGAAACCTACCTAGGCTGGCCAATTTGGGTGGGGATTTTAGTTTCTGGCACTGTAGTGGGCCTTTACAGTATTGCCGGCGGATTAGCGGCGGTTGCCATCACCGACTCCATTCAAGTCAGCATTATGTTCCTCTGCGGCATCATAATTGTCGGTATTGGGATTTCTGATGCCGGTGGTTTCAACGCATTTGCCACCACCCTGACACAAGATAACCCCACCCACTTACAAGCCTATTTACCTGCCGACGACGAAGGCTTTCCCTGGCCAGGCGTCATTCTGGGACTTGGCTTTGTGCTCTCTCCAGCCTACTGGATTGGCAGCCAGGCCATCTTGCAACGAACCCTTGGAGCGCGCACCCAATGGGATGCCAGCGCCTCTATGATGTTTGCAGCGCTAGCAAAGACCTTTATCCCCTTATTAGTGGTATTCCCCGGCATCTTGGCCTTGGTTATGAAAGCGGATATCGAATACCCAGACATGGCGCTTCCTTGGGTGATTAAGAACGTTTTACCACCGGGCATTTCCGGACTGATGTTTGTGGCTATTATTGCAGCGCTACAGTCCTCCATTGACTCAGGCGTTAACTCAACGTCGCTTATGATCACTCGGGACATCCGCCATGTACTGATGAAGAACCACAACCCTTTGAATGACCTTAAGGTAGGACGCTACCTCACCTTATTACTGCTGTTATCTTCAATGTGTATTGCGCCCTTTATTGGCGACTTAGGCGGTATATTTACCTTTTTACAAACCATACTTTCATTGTTCCAAGGCCCCATGCTGGCTCTGCTGCTGCTGGGCGCAATGACCCAAAGGGCTACACCAATGGCCGGCTTATGGACCTTGGTTAGCGGCGTATTAGTATCAGCGATATTGTTGATTGTGCTGGAGTGGAATTTGCTCTACGTCGCATTTGTCAGCTTCTGCTACTCCATGCTTGCGCTGTGGACGGTGAGCGGTTTTACCGAAAAGCTCAGCGACGAAAAACTTGCAACCCTAACCTACCGACCCTGGAGCCGAACATGATCGACTTACCCGTGGCTTGGGCCAACTACATCTCAATGGGTATTTTTATATTCCTCGGCTGCTTGGTCTGGATTGTGCCGAAGAAAGCAATCCTTGCAGACCAGCCAGAGACAGATCGCTGGCGCGATCTGCGTATCTGGGCCATGGTACTTATTGGTCTACAGCTGACCATCTATTGGATTTTCAGCTAGCCTGCCCACTAGATCAGCCTGGAAGTTTTTGCTTTATGCGGCAGCCGCCTAATCTGTCACAGCGGGTCGGGCAGTAACGCGCTCATGCCACGCCCATATGTTTTTGTGCTCATCTGCTGGGCGCAGGCCTACCAATCTTGTAGCGAAATCTATCGTGCAAATAGCGGTGATATCCGCCACCGTATAGCGCGCTCCGGCAATATACGGATGCTCGCCCAAGGCAAGATCAAGGCGCTTGTAAAAGCTTTTGGTCATTAGCTCACCGCGTTCTTTCGCCGCTTCAATTGGCTCAACCAAACCCATTTTTGCAACGATGGGTCCATTCACCCAAGCAGCGCCAATTGGCGACAGCAACTCTAACTCAATATGCCGATGATGCATTTCAATCACCGCAGTCTCTACCGGATCCAAACCAAATAAATTTGGCTCTGGTTGAACAGATTCCAAGTAGCGGCAAATGGCTACAGATTCGCCAATGCAGGTGCCGTCGTCCAGCTCAAGAACAGGAATCTTGCCACTGGGATTTTTCTTCATGAACTCAGCGGTTTTGTGCTCACGCTTAGCCATATCTGTCATCACAACTTCTAACTCAATGCCTTTTTCCGCAGCAAATATCTTCACTCTGCGTGGGTTTGGCGCGCCTGGATAATCGTAAAATTTCAAATCTATTCCCCTCTACTCTTTAGCTAAACACAGCCGCATACTAACAGGAGTACAAGCGTATGGGTTGCAAGGGGTATATACCGAACTCTGAACACCGTCTTGCATCAGCTTGGAAAAATGGCTTTAGCAAAGCTGCCGAATAACGGCAGTCAACAAAAGCGGCCAAAAAACTGTCGTTGCAAAATAGTTCTGCGAATTTTTCTGAATAAAAGGAGAGGCCTTATGAACATATCGCTTATTGGCATGCCCGGCGCAGGCAAGAGCACGGTGGGCGTTGTGCTGGCTAAGCAAATGGGCATGCAGTTTATTGATACGGACATTTTGATTCAGATCCGCGAGCACGCCACGCTAGAGCAAATTCTTCAGCAACAGGGCTACCTAGCGCTGAGGGCCATTGAAGGTCAAATTATTCAACAGTTGGACGTACAAAATAGTGTCATCGCCACCGGCGGCAGCGCCGTTTACAACCGGGGTGCGATGCAAAACTTACAGCGTTTGGGGAAGGTCGTTTATCTGCGCGTGAGTCCCCAACAATTGAGTGAGCGCTTGGGCGACTTTGCCCAAAGAGGCATAGCCGCAGCGGCCACCACCTCGTTAGTTCAATTGTTAGAGGAACGCATACCCTTATATGAGCAATATGCACAGTACACACTGGACAGCGAGCATTGCTCAATAGAACAGGTTGCAGAAAAAATCGCGCTGCTCTAAGGCGGAGGTATTTTGCCCCTTTGACTAGGGTCCCATTACCGCGTGAAGGCACCGAGGCCGCGGTTGGGTGAACTTCTTTACCCAGCAGTGCATCTCAGTACTGTATCAACGCGCCTCAGCAGCGCCCGCGCAGGTTATACACAACAATGCCGTCGGATCCACTCGCAATCTGCCGAGAGCAATGGCTTGGTCGCAATCCTGACAAATACCAAACTCATCATTTTCAATGCGCGCCAGTGCCGACCTGATTTGCATCAGCGCAAGATCACTACGCACTACCGATGCTTTTGCTAGTTCCTGAGATTGCAGTGCATCCATTCGCGACAAACGCCCAACTTTGGCCTGATCTAACTCTACCACTTGAGCAGAATCGTCGCGGGTGACTGCTGTGCTTTGCAATAGCTCACGCATTTGCAGCAGTTTTTGCCTCATTTCCTGCTTATCTAACAAGCCATCTAAAGCGTTATTCATTAAGAGATCCGCCCGTTTATCTAATTAGGTTTCTATATATATCTATTTAGGTATTTATTTAGGTATTTATTTGGGTATCTATTTAGGTACTTATATCGGTATCTATTTGAGTATCTACACCACCATTTAGCTCGCAACCCATGCTCTGCTTTGCGCCATCAGGCCCGCTAAAACCCATCAACTTACGCCAGAAAACCACGCCCTAGACCACTGCGCAAGTCTGCGCAACCTATACAAGCCAGCCCTGCCAATGGATAATAGCCGGCTTTGCGCCTGAGGCCAGCGCACGCGCGAACGCGAGCAAGGCCAACTCCAGCATCTTTGATGCGCGGACCAAGGTACCGGTAATAGAAGAACAACTAGTTCGGATTAAGGATGATCATGGGAGATATCGAAAAGATCGCTGCGTCAGTAGCGTCGTTACAAGAAAGCTTTGAAGCTCACAATTATATTTGTAGCGATCAGATCGCAACGGCTGTGTTTCTTGCCTACCAGCTGCGCAAGCCAATACTTATTGAAGGGCCTCCGGGTGTTGGTAAAACAGAGTTGGCTAAAACAGCCGCCGAAATGTTTGCCCTGCCGCTGATTCGCCTTCAGTGCTATGAAGGCCTTGATGAGTCGAAGGCAATCTACGAATGGAAGTACGGTAAGCAGCTACTCTATACCCAGGTTCTGAAAGAAGCTTTAGATGAAGTTTTACAGGGCGCCAAAGGGTTTACCGAGTCTGTTAAGCGTTTGCATGAATTTGGCGATATTTTCTTTTCCGAAGAATTTTTGGAGCCACGTCCGCTGCTTAAAGCACTGAAAGAGGAAAACGGCTGCGTGCTGCTGATTGACGAAATCGACAAAGCAGACAACGAATTCGAATCTTTGCTGCTGGAAATTTTATCCGACTATCAGGTTTCTATCCCTGAAATTGGCACCGTCAAAGCCTTGGCTGAGCCACCTATGGTGTTTTTGACCTCCAACAACACACGAGAAATTTCCGATGCGTTGAAGCGTCGCTGCTTGCACCTTTACATTCCTTTTCCTGATGCAGATATTGAACAGCGTATTGTGGCCGCGCGTATCCCGGAGATTCCACCGGAGCTGCAGCGTCAATTGGTGGCATTTATCCACGAACTGCGAACAATGGATTTGAAGAAGCAACCAGCCATTTCAGAAACCATTGATTGGGCAAGAACTTTGGTACTGCTGCATGCAGAAGCCTTAGACCCGAAACTGGTCACCGACACGTTGAATGTCATTCTTAAATTCCAAGAGGACATTGAGAATGTAACGACCGAAGTGAGTTCAATCACTGCGAGGATCACTAAGTAACCCGCATTACTTAGACAGGGATAATAATATGACTATGGATCGAACCATCAGCAATTTCATTCGCGCACTACGCAATGCAGATGTGCGCGTATCTACTGCCGAAACCTTAGATGCGCTGGGCGCAGTCGAGCTGGTGGGATATCGAGACAAAGCCTATTTAAAGCGCTCCTTGGCGACGGTGCTACCTAAAACTGTAGATGAAAAAGACACTTTTGATGCGTGCTTCGATCAGTTTTTCGACTTCCAGGATGTTCGCGGAGAGCAGTCCGACAGCGAGTTAAGTGGCGATCAGTCTGAAGAACAAGACGGTGAAGAGGGCGAGTCTGGAGACGGCGAAGGCGGTGGCTCTAGTGGCGAAGCACCCAAGGGCAAAAAGAAAAAATCCAAATCTAAAGCGAAGAAAAATAACCTTTATGAAGAAGAGGAAGAGGCTGATTTAGGTCCTGGTGAAATCACCGATCCGAAATCAGCGCTTGGCCAACTACTGATGGCCAACGACCGGGTAGAACTGAGCATGGCAATGGGCGCCGCAGGCGAAGAAACCAATGTTCGCGACATCAAAATTTTCACCCAAAAGGGCCTCTACTCTCGGCGCATTATGGACGCCATGGGATTACCCGATCTAAATCGCGAAATAGGCGACCTGCGCACATCACCCCAAGTACCGGCTAGACGCCTAGGCCAACAACTGAAAGCCCGGCGCGACTTTTTACGCGAACAGGTTAGAGATTATGTTGAAAAGCAGTTTCTGCTCAACGCAGATGTTACTGGCAAGCGTCTGCGCGAAGAGTTACTGCGTAAGGTTAAATTGTCTAATGTTGAGCACCGTAATTTTCGCCTGATTCAAGAAATTGTCTACAAAATGGCGAAAAAACTCAGCGCCCTGCATAGCCGGCGAAAAAAGATATACAAGCGCGGCGCACTCAATGTGCCGCGCACTCTACGCCACAATATGTCTTACGACGGCGCCATATTTGACCTGCACTGGAAATCAGTAAAAGTTGACCGCCCTAAAGTCTTCGCCATTTGCGACGTCTCAGGGTCAGTGGCTAACTATGCCCGGTTCATGCTGATGTTTCTCTACAGCTTAGATGAGGTCATGCCCAAGGTGCGCAGCTTCGCCTTTTCCTCAGATTTGGCTGAGGTTACAGAGTTGTTTAACCGCAACAAAATTGAAGACGCCATCGCTAAAACCCTTCGCGACTACGGCGGTGGTTCAACAGACTATGGCCAAGCATTATTAGATTTCAAAAAGAACTGCTTAGACGATGTAGACAATCGCACCACCATTATTATTTTGGGCGATGCAAGAAATAACCATGGCGAGGCCCATGCTGAAGTATTGAAAGAGATCTACGATCGCTCCAAACGCGTCATTTGGCTGAACCCAGAAGCCAAACTGGCGTGGAATACGGGCGACTCGGAGATGCGCAAATATGGCGCATATTCCCACCAGGTAGAAGAATGTAATTCGCTCATGCACCTCGAGCGCGTGGTGGGTAATCTACTCAAGCAAATCGCTTAACAAATCTCAACATCTTGGCGCTAAAGCGACTACTGTGAGGAAAAGATAGGGCCGAAATTCTCTCGGCCAGCACACTTATTGGCGTTTTTTTGCTAAGTTATTCGTTGCAAAGTAAGTGGCCCAAGGGCTTGTTTCAATACACATTAACCATGAGCTAAAGCCTATTGCACAACAGCGAGCTGAATAACTCAGTCAGCTCGTTCACACCGCTTGATAGGCCCGATAACTCTAAGATTAAGAACTAACGAAAACGTATGCGCTCTAAATCAACATCGAATTCGAACACCCATTCAAACTCATTGAGCCGCCAACTGGGTCTATATTTTGTACTCGCAATTGTCTTCGTTGCTGGCCTACTGCTCGCGCTGAACCAACTGGCCGGCCTTATGGGTACCGCAACTCAAGAAGCCCAAGCCGTGGACTTTGCCAATAACAGTATTTCAGCAGTACTCCGCGAAGAACCACCACAACTGGATTCAAGCAAAGCCACTGACTCAACATCGGGTCTAGTACTTGGACATATTATGGAAGGCTTGCTGCGCATGGATCTACAAGACCGCCTTAGCCCGGCAATAGCGGAGCGCTGGGAAGTCACACCCACCCATGCCACTTTTTGGCTACGCAAAGACGCCAAATGGAGCGACGGCAAACCCATTAGCGCAGCCGACTTTATCTTTGCCTGGCAACTGGCACTAAAACCGGAAACCGGTTCTGAATATGCATCGCTGCTTTACCCAATAGAAAACGCCGAAGCCATCAACACTGGCAAACTACCCGCCAGCGCCTTGGGCGTGAGCGCCCCAGATCCGCACACCTTAGTAGTCAAATTAACTCGCCCCATTGCCTTCTTCGATAAGCTGGTCGTATTCCCAACCTTTTTACCTATTCGTGAAGATTTTTATAACGCAACTCAAGGGCGATTTGGCTCAGATGCCAAAGACCTACTATATAGTGGCCCCTATACCATTAAGAGCTGGGTGCATGGCGCAAGCATGTTGTTAGAGCGCAACCCCCACTACTGGGACAGCAATCGAGGCAAACTTGCGCAAATCAATTTTGCCTACATCACCTCAGATGCCACTGCCACATTGAATTTCTTCAAGGACGAAAGAATCGCTCTGGCACGACTACAAGCGGAAAACCTCACCGAGGCCTTACGCCTAAAATGGCCCATTCGGCGTTTTGCTGACGGCACGGTATTTTATTTGGAGTTTAACCACCGCGAAGATCACCTAAGTCGCAACTTGAACTTTCGCAAAGCGATCCAACATGCCTTAGATATGGAAGAATTGGTCTACAAGGTGACTAAGCTGCCCGGGTACTTGCCAGGCAAATCACTGTTCCCCGAATGGCTAATTGGCGTAGAAAAAACCCTACGCGAAGAGTATCCCGCCAGCACCGTCACCGTTGATAGCGCCAAGGCTAGGGCCTATCTGGCGTTAGCCAAAGAAGAATTAGGGTTAGCCGAGTTCCCAGAAATCACACTGCTAACCAGCGATAACCCCGTTTCCAATATTCAATCTGAATGGCTGCAAGAGGTATTAAAACAAACACTGGGCCTAACGATTAAAATAGATAAACAAATTTTCAAACAGCGCTTGGCAAAAATGAGTTCGGGCGAGTTTGGTCTGTTACTGGGAGGTTGGGGCCCGGACTACAATGACCCACTGACCTTTGGAGATCTTTTTGCCTCGTGGAATTTAAACAACCGCGGCAGATATAAAAGCGAACAGATGGATGCACTCGTAGCCACTGCACAAAACGCCACCGCCACACCAGATCGAATGAAAGCCTTTGGCGCCATACAACAACAACTATTCGACGATGTGGTGATTCTGCCCATGTATGAGCGCGGGGTGACCTATGTCGTGCACCCGCAATTAAAAGGCGTAAAGCGCCGCGTGATTGGTGCAGAAACCGACTACACCTATGCCTACATTGACCCGGATGCTTAAACCACTCATGCACATTCACTTAGGACCATTGAACTGATGTTGCGTTACACCTTAAAGCGCTTGGTACTTGGCATACTCACTGTGTGGTTTATTGCCACAGCAACTTTCTTTGGTATGCACGCCGTTCCCGGCGATCCGCTGTCTAATGACAAATCCACTACTGCGCAGATTCGCGCAAATTTAGAGGCCAAATATGGTCTCGATAAACCATTGCTTACCCAGTACGCCATCTACTTAAAGAACATTTCCCAAGGCGACTTTGGTATTTCGTTCACCCAAGAAAATCGCAAAGTTAACGACATCATTAAAGAGCATTTCCCTATTTCCGCAATCTTGGGCATTCTCGCCATTGTCTTTGCAGCCCTTGGCGGCATTTTGTGGGGCGCGCTTACGGCGCTGTATCGCAATCGCTGGCCTGACAGCGTCATTATGTTTTTGGTGATTTTGGGTATCTCAGTACCTAGCTTTGTGATCGCCGCCATCAGTCAGATGTTTTTGGTCAACATCAATACCCTTGCAGGTACCACAGTATTACCGGTGGGTGGATGGGGCACGGTATGGCATATGATTGTGCCCGCTATGGTGCTGGGGCTGTCGACCATGGCTTACCTCACTCGCCTAATGCGCTCGTCCATGCTGGAAATTGTTAACACGGATTACATACGTACAGCGCAATCTAAAGGCCTGCCAAAAACGCGCATCTTTAGCCGCCACCAATTGCGTAACGCCATATTGCCGGTAGTCACCGTACTTGGCCCAGCTATAGCAGGCATCACTACCGGTGGCTTCGTGGTTGAAATTGTTTTCGCCATTCCCGGCTTGGGCCGCTATTTTGTGGAAGCCATCCAACAACTGGACTACACCGTAATCATGGGGACCACCGTATTCTACGGCGCGTTCCTAGTGTTCATGGTCATCCTAGTGGATCTACTCTACGGCTGGATTGACCCGCGCGTGAGGATAAACCCATGAGCGAACAAACAAGTACATCATGGCAACCTAGCGCCAGTGACTTCGCGCCAAAGCCCAAGCACCAAACAGCGGATGCCATTACGCGCCCTGCGATGTCTTATTGGCAAGACGCTTGGCGGCGTCTGAAAGAAAACAAGCGCGCGCTCTTCTCCCTTTATCTGATTATCGGCTTGGTCACATTTACCCTAGCGGGCCCGTACCTTTGGACAATTGACCCTTCGGCCCAAGACTTAGATCAAATAGGCATGGCACCCGGTGCTGATCGTAATGTCACTATCGCACCTGCATATCAGCCTTGGTATGGACCTACTGATGACCAGACTTACGCTAACGACAATGCGCTAGGCCTCACACTGGTGGGTAATGCAACCAGCCAAGCAGTGCGTTTGGCTTGGCGAGGAAATGACTATGATCAAGCTGACTACGGCTACAAAATTTACCGCACACTGTTTCCCTTAGACGCTGGTGATGCCTTTGGTTTGCCGTTAATGGAAAGCAAAAATCATTACTTCGAGGATCGACTAGACCTGCAACCCACAGACTACTACTACACTGTGGTGGCACTAGACAGCCAAGGTGTAGAAACCGATCAATTCGCCACCCTTAAACTCACTGTTAAGCGTGTAATTACAGTACTGGAAGCACAGCAACGTGGCTTAACAAAGAACGGTCCAGTAGCAGAAGGCGAGCAAATTAAACTCGCCCTGCATCCGTTCGGCACCGACTATCTAGGTAGGGATATGTTGGCGAGGCTTATCTACGGCGGCCAAGTGTCGCTGTTCATTGGCATTTTTGCGCCGCTACTTTACGTATTACTGGGTGTTATTTACGGCAGCATTGCTGGCTTTATGGGTGGCGCGGTGGATCAACTGATGATGCGCTTCGCAGACTTTGCAGTAGCCCTACCGTTTCTACTTTTCATGATCTTACTCAAGGTTATCTTTGGCATAGGACCCGGAGAAAGCGGCGTACTGCCCATGTTGGTTGCCATGGTGATCTTGCTCTGGCCCGCACCTGCTCGATTAGTGCGCGGACAAATTTTACAAATCCGCGAAGAGGGTTATGTCAGCGCCTCGCAGTTACTTGGCGCAAAGACCAACTATCTTGTGTTTCGCCACATGATTCCCAACACTATGGGGGTGATTTTGGTCACCATTACTTTCCAAGTACCGAGTGCGATTTTCACCGAAGCGTTTCTGTCTTTCATTGGTATGGGCGTGGCACCACCAACACCGTCTTGGGGATCTATGTGTAACGACGGCATTAAGTCTATGCTGACCAGACCCCACGAACTGTTTTTTCCAGCCCTATTTATCAGCATCACGGTGCTGGCGTTTAATCTTCTTGGCGACGGGCTGAGAGATGCCTTAGATGCACGCATGCGCAATAGAGAATAGTAATGACCAAGCCTTTATTAAAAGTAGAAGACCTGCATGTAGAATTTGCTACTTACGGTGGCACTGTACATGCGGTCAGGGGCGTCAGCTTTGATGTTAACGCCGGCGAGACCTTGGCCATTGTGGGCGAATCTGGCTGCGGCAAATCTGTCACCGTGCAGAGCCTAATGGGTTTGATACCCATGCCGCCGGGGCAAATTACCCAAGGTTCAGCAGAACTTATGGGCCACGATATTTTGTCCAGCAAGTTCATAGAAGGTCAGGATATTCGCGGCAACAAGGTGAGCATGATCTTCCAAGATCCTATGACTTCACTCAATCCGACCATGAACATCGGCAGTCAAATCGCTGAAACCTTAGAAGTACACCGGGGCTATAGCCGCAGAAAGGCGTTTAACCGCGCCATAGAACTGCTGGAGATGACAAAAATACCCGAAGCAGAAAAGCGCGCTAAACAGTATCCGTTTGAGTTTTCGGGCGGCATGTTGCAGCGCGCCATGATTGCTATGGCTATTGCCTGTGAGCCTGCCATGCTCATTGCTGACGAGCCTACCACGGCACTAGACGTAACTATTCAGGCGCAAATTCTCGATTTGCTCAAAGATCTACAGCAAGAAACGGATATGGCGATTATTTTAATTACCCATGACCTTGGTGTGGTGGCAAGAATGGCCGACGAAGTACTGGTTATGTACGCAGGCCAAGTGGTTGAAAAAGGACCCGTTGACGATATTTTCTATCATTCGGCGCACCCTTATACCTTGGGTTTGCGCGGCGCCATGCCTACCAATAGTCCGAATAATCAGCAAAGTCTTACCGCCATTGATGGCTCGCCACCGGATCTATTCAGCCCGCCCGCAGGCTGTAGTTATCACCCGCGCTGCCCCAATGCCATGCAATTGTGCGATCAACGCGCACCCGCCATTGCATCATTGTCTGCTGATCACTGGTCTCGTTGCTGGTTGCATCATCCTGACAGCCAGTTGCGCCCACAGGGCCTATATTTTCGCGACCCTGAAGCAAACAAAGAAACGTCCACAGGCGCAAAAAAATCAGCCGACCAAGAAGGAAGCGCTCAATGAATCCTTTGGTAGAAATCAACAACCTGGTCAAATACTTCGATCTAGGCCAAGGCCAAATTGTGCATGCGGTAGACAATGTGAGCCTGCAGATTCACAGCAAGGAAGTGGTGGGGTTAGTTGGCGAGAGTGGCTCGGGTAAGTCTACGCTAGGCAAAGCGGTACTCGGCCTACATAACAAAACTTCCGGTAATGTTACTTACGCAGGCGAACTACTGCCGCAGAAGTATCGTAGCCGAGACTTTCAAAAACACGCCAAAACTATGCAGATGATCTTCCAAGATCCGTATTCATCGCTTAATCCGCGCATGACTGTGGGCGAGATTATTGGTGAGGGCCTGAAACTCAATAAAGCATTAAGCGCCAGCGAAATTAACCAGCGCGTTGCGCACTGGTTGACATTAGTAGGGCTCAGCGCCGATCACATGTCGCGTTATCCTCACGAATTTTCTGGCGGACAACGACAGCGTATTGGGGTTGCTCGCGCGCTCATTTTAGAACCAGACTTTGTGGTTTGCGATGAACCCATCTCGGCACTGGATGTTTCGGTACAGGCGCAAGTGGTTAACCTGCTGGCTGAACTGAAGGAATCCATGGGACTAACCCTGCTTTTTATTGCCCATGACCTATCCATGGTGCGTTACATCAGTGATCGCATGGCCGTAATGTACTTGGGAGGGTTGGTGGAAGTCGGTGATGCTGACGAAGTTTTCTTCAAGCCCATGCATCCGTATACCAAGACGCTAATTGCCTCTAATCCTGAAGCCGATCCACGCAGCGAAAGGCAGCGAGTGTCTACCACCATTCAGGGCGAAATTCCGTCACCGGTGAATATTCCCGCAGGTTGTCGCTTTGCCAATAGATGCCCTCAAGCTATGCCTGTCTGTCACCAAATTACGCCCGTGTTAAAAACGCCCACTGTTGCAAAAGCAGAAGAACATTTTGATGAAAACAGACAAGTTGCCTGCCACCTATACGACTAACGCGGGCAAGAGAACGGGTAAGGTTTAGGACCAATAGGGGGCAGTGAAATACTGGTTTAAAAAATGGGATTCTGTGGCTTTTCACTAGAGTGGTGAAATTTGGACAATAACGGAAAGATTCCTAGCAGAATTGCTCTACAGGAAGAGGGCTTAGCCAATGCTTAAGATATTCAAAATGTGAGAAAGTGCTTTTGTTCTGACCTACTGATCAGAACAAAATGCGATTCCTGCAATAGCAGAGTCGATCTTAGAAACGACGTCCGCCACCACCACCGTCACGACCGCCGCCGCCACCGCCACCAGGGCGTTGCTTGCTTTGCGCTTCGTTAACACGTAGTGCACGACCTTTGAAATCAAGACCGTTTAGTGCTTCGATCGCGGCTTCAGCGCCGTCTTCGATTTCTACGAATCCAAATCCTCTTGAACGTCCAGTTTCTCGGTCAGTAATAACCGAAGCTGACGCAACACTGCCATGCTCTGAGAACAGAGTTTGCAGATCTTCATCGGTGACCGCCCATGCGAGGTTACCTACATATAGTTTCTTCACAGCTTTCTTAGCTCCTTGTTTGATAAGCGCTGAATTTCACTCCTAATGGAGCATATCGACCAATCAAACCTAGGACCTTCGAAGAAAAATTGCTGAGTAAAACTACCCCAACGATATTTCTCTATTTTCAACCGAGTCATCTTGCTAAATATTTGCATATCTAAGAAAACGCCTCACAGGAACAATCGGGCGAGACTGATTAGCCTAGGGCAACCTTGACACAGTCACAAGCGATAATTACGCATTATTTCTTGACTATTTTGAGAAGTTTTTGCTGTTTTCAGCGCGCCATTTTTCGCGCATACGTAAAATGGAAGTTTCTTGCGTGTACTTTTCTAAATCATTAATTGGCACCCAGGCCAAATCTAAAGATTCTTCGCTGACAACAAAGTCCCTATTTTCGGCGCGGAGCTGATAACGCACATCAAAATGATAGTGCGCAGGATCGCCCTTTGCTGCTGGAATTTCATGGATATCAATATCAAAAATTTCCTCGCTGAGCAGTGCAACCTTTAACCCCGACTCCTCCACCGCTTCTCGGTAGGCAACACCTGAAGTATTTGCATCACCATCACTGTGCCCACCCAGTTGTAGCCACATTTTTAATTTGCGGTGATTGGTCAACAACAGCTGCTCGCCAGAGGCATCTACCAACCAGGCAGAACCGGTTATATGCCCGGCCCAGCAGGTGCGTTCAAAGCAGTTGGGGTACTCGGCCAATAATTTTCTAAAGCGCTGAACCGCCTCAATCTCTTGGGGATAACGAAGATGATAGCGCTCAATGGCCTCACTTAGATTGCGTCGGTGCATAAGAGTCCTTATTCTCAATGGAGCGGTAAAGCTTAACTCAACTGTAACCAGTTATGGGCCAGCTTCCCGCAACTAACGATTTTTCGGTTCATTAATTAGGAGAGGAATATGCTTGCAGTAGTAGCAAAGCTCAACGTTTTGGAAGGTAAAGAAGCAGAATTTGAAAAGGTTATGCTTGGACTAGCCGAGCAGGTGAATGCCAACGAACCTGGCTGCCACCTTTATAAGCTGTGCAAAGATGCCGATGGCAATTATGTTGTTATGGAACTCTACGCAGATGCTGACGCGGTAGCAGCTCATGGCGCATCAGAACACTTCAAAGCAGCAGGCGCGGGCTTTAAGGGTTTAATGGGCGGTGCTCCTGAGATCACTCGCATGGAAGTGGTAGGCTAAATCTAACGCTACCGAAGTACTTTTTATGTGCTTGCTAAGTATTTACTAAGTACCGAAAAAACAGCAGGCCCAGCATGAGCTGGGTCCACCTACCAAAGCGCCGCCCACTTTAGCTAATTGGGACTAGTTGTTTATCTCAAACAACTCGGCTAACTGCTCAGTCATCGCACCCCCCAACTGCTCAGCATCTGTAATAGTGACAGCACGCTTGTAGTGGTGGGTCACATCGTGACCAATACCAATAGCGACCAATTCAACCGGCGATTTATTTTCAATCATATCAATGGCGTACTTTAGGTGCTGTTCAAGAAAATTACTTGGATTGACCAGCAAGGTAGAGTTATCTACCGGCAGGCCATCGGAAATAACCATCATCACCTTGCGCTGCTCAGGGCGAGTGACTAAACGATTGTGAGCCCAAATGAGCGCCTCACCATCAATATTCTCTTTCAGCAATTCCTCGCGCATCATCAAACCAAGATTACGCTTGGTGCGGGACCAATTGTCGTCCGCGCTCTTATAAATGATGTGGCGCAAGTCATTGAGGCGACCTGGGTTAGCGGGCTTATTAGCATTAATCCAAGTTTCTCGAGATTCGCCGCCACGCCAAGCCTTAGTGGTGAAGCCCAGAATTTCCACTCTTACCGAACACCGCTCTAAAGTGCGGCCCATAATGTCCGCGCACATTGCCGCTATGGTAATTGAGCGTCCGCGCATAGAACCGGAGCTGTCAATGAGCAGGGTTACAACGGTGTCGCGGAACTTGGTTTCTTTCTCTTGCTTATACGCCAGCGGATTCATTGGGTCGATAATGACTTGGGTCAAACGCGCGGCGTCCAGTACCCCTTCTTCAAGATCAAATTCCCAAGTTCGATTTTGCTTGGCCATCAACCGACGCTGTAACCGGTTAGCTAACTTTGACGTGGCGTGCTGTAGTGCAACCAACTGCTGATCTAGCAATTGGCGCAAGCGGATCATTTCGTCAGCATCACAAAGCTCTTCCGCGCGAATAATTTCGTCGAACTTTTCAGTATAAGCGTTGTAGTTGATATCAACCGGTATGCGGCCAGCGTCGTCGGGCATGGGCACCGCGGCTTCATCCGGATCGGATTCAGCTGCAGATTCATCCATGTCCGCATGGGCATCCATTTCTACCGTGGTGGCGTCTCCGTCGCTGCTTTCTTCACCCGCAGCATCGTCATCAAGCACCACATCTTCAGGACTAAAATCTGATTCAGCATCCTCAGACTCGTCCATGGTATCCATGTCGTCTTGATTGCTCTCACCGTCGCTTGGGTCGTCTAAATCAACAGGCAAACCCAGATCAGAAATAATATTTCGGCAAAGGTCGGCAAAGCGCTCTTGATCACCAATATGATCACGGAGTGCTTCTATATCGTCCCCGGCATTTTTCATGACATGGTCGCGCCAAAATTGCACAACATGCTCGGCGCTGGGGGGCAGTGTTCTACCGGTTAATTGCTCGCGGACAATAAGCCCTACAGCCACAGACAAGGGCGCTTCTGTTTCAGCAGTAATGGCGTCAAAGGCGGCTTGCTTGCATTGTTGTTCTAGATGGGCGTCTAGATTTTGGCCCACGCCTTCCATGCGCAGCGTACCGATTGAGGCAATTCTGGCCGATTCAATCCATTCAAACATTTCTTGGGCAGGACCGCCCTCGGGGCTGTAGCGCGCATGCAATCTGGCATTATGATGACGAAATCTTAGGGCAAACTCGTCGCCCACTCCGCGCACAGCATCTATTTCAGAGCTACTGGCACCCATAGCTGGAAGCGGCAGTCTAAGCTTGCCGCCGTGAGCTGCCGGTGCGCCCGGGCCAAAGGTGACCTCTAGCTCGTCATCACCCGCGATCGCACGAATAGTTGCCGTAGTCGCCCGCTTGAACGGTTCAAGCGGATTGTCTGCCTCGTTTATATTAGCCATATCAGCCTTTGGTCTAAATAGAGCCTTATGCAGACTTCAGAGTAATTCCTGCAGTTGCATCACCTAGATCTTCGCCTATGCAGCGTTGGTAATACTCAGCAACAATAGAACGCTCTAGCTCATCGCATTTATTCAAAAATGTGACCCTAAATGCAAAACCAATATCGCCAAAAATTTCAGCGTTTTGCGCCCAAGTTAGGACAGTTCTTGGTGACATAACCGTAGAAACGTCGCCATTGATAAAGCCTTTACGGGTCAGATCTGCAACGCTCACCATATTACTAATCACACGCTGGCCTTCGGGCGTTGCGTTGAAAGCAGCGACCTTGCCCAAAACAATAGCCGCTTCAGCATCGTGATCTAAATAGTTAAGGGTAGAAACAATACTCCAACGGTCCATCTGACCTTGGTTAATTTGTTGCGTACCGTGGTAAAGGCCTGTTGTATCACCCAAGCCCACTGTATTGGTGGTCGCAAAGAGCCGGAAAAACGGATGCGGGCTAATGACCTTGTTTTGATCTAACAGCGTCAGCTTGCCTTCAATTTCGAGGATCCGCTGAATAACGAACATGACATCGGGTCTACCCGCATCATATTCATCAAAAACCAAGGCCACTGAATGTTGCAGCGCCCATGGCAAAATGCCTTCACGGAATTCGGTAATTTGCTTACCGTCTTTTAGGACAATGGCGTCTTTACCAATGAGGTCAATACGGGAGATATGGGAATCGAGGTTAACTCGAATACACGGCCAATTGAGTCGCGCAGCCACCTGCTCGATGTGGGTAGATTTACCCGTGCCATGGTAGCCCTGAACCATAACTCTACGGTTATGGGTGAATCCTGCTAAAATCGCTAATGTAGTGTCGCGGTCAAAACGGTATTCTTCATCGACGGCGGGCACGTAGTCAGATCTTTCGCTGAAGCCGGGAACGGTCAAATCTTGATCAATCCCGAAAACTTCCCTGACACTGTATTGTGTATCGGGCACTAGAGCAGGACTTAATCCTGATTCTGATTGGTCTGTCACTGGTAAATCCTAAACTCAATTAAGCAAGCCTCTCATTGTAGAGAACCCATAGAAAAAGAGCAGCAGAAAGATGGCATTAATTCAATTAGTACGACACGGCAAAGCTGCCGCAGGTTTTGGTAGTCACCGAGATCCCGGCTTAGACGATCTAGGCCGATCACAGTCCGAGGCGGTAGCAAAGTTGCTGGATCACCAGCATAGAACCGGCCCCAACGGCTCAGCCAACCTACCCATTTTACGCTCCAGCCCATTGGCTCGGGCTCAGGAAACCGCCATTCCATTGCAAACCCTGTGGCAGGCTGACGTCACTATTGAGGAACGAGTAGCGGAGATTCCGTCGCCTACTGAAGACTTAGCCGCGCGGGCCCAATGGCTACAAAATGCCATGGCCGGTAACTGGTCCGACCTAGACCAAAACTCCCAGCAGTGGCGGCAAAATATTGTTGACTACCTTCGCTCCTGCTCGGAAAACTGCATTATTTTCAGCCATTATGTGGCCATCAACGCAGCGGTCAGCTATGCCCAAGGTGATGACAAGATGCGGGTTTTTGCCCCCGATAACTGCTCAGTCACCAGCTTCGACAACAGCAGTGGCGAGCTAGTGATAGTAGACCTAGGCGTAACTGCAGATACCTTTGTAAATTAGAGGGTAAACAAAAAGACGGCTGCCGCTTTACCGAAAGGTTTGGTTTAGCGCCCGCGCAGGCGGCGTTGATAAACAGACGGCGGCACCATGCCAACCGTGCCGGCCATAACCAACACCAATTGCTCTAAACTTACCCAAGCGTCGCCAAAACGTTGGCCTTTACCTTGTTGATCAATCACCGCGCATTCAGCCAGCAATGTTAATGGCGAGCTTACCCGTTGCGCAAACTGCTCAACAATGCGCGCACGGGCTGGAGGCAGTCCGCGACTTTGACCTAGGCGTCTTAGCTGACTAGTCAGCGCACCTAGAATAGCGAAAAGGCTAACGCCCTCTTGTCTAAGCGAGCGCAGAACTTTGCGCGCTCTAACAGCGTCTCCAGCCATGGCGGCATCAATCATATCGAAGCTGGTAAAACGCGAAGTATCCTCAAGGGAGGCAATGAGCGTCTGCTGGGAAATGGGTTGCGGCAAACCTTGCAAAGCAAGTTTTTCAATTTCCTGAGCCGCCGCAAGTAGGTTGCCTTCCACTCGATCAGCCAAATAACTCAAGCCATCGCGATCCATGCTAAGACCACGTTTAGTGAGTCGAGCCTCAAGCCACCTGGGCATGTCTCGTGGACTCATGGGCCAGATCAACACAATGCCACCCGCCTGCTCTATCGCCTTAAACCAAGCCGAAGAGCGCTGCTTAGGTTGCAAGCGATCCGTGCGCAAGAGCAAAAGCGTATCACTGTTACTCGTTTCGCCATCGCACCACGAGCGCAAAACTTCAGATGCTTCTTTGTCGAACTTACCCGAGCCAAGGCGCAGGTCTAAAATTTTACGTTCAGCGAACAGCGACATGCTGGCCGCATCATTGGTGATGTCATACCAGTGGAACCCGGGCTCAACATGATGAATAGAGCGCTCAGTGAACCCCTGAGCACGAGCGGCTGCAATAATTTCATCGCAGGCCTCTTCTACGAGCAATGTATCGTCACCACTGACCAGATAGATCGTCTGCAAACCACGAGACAATGAAGAGGACAATTGTTCAGGTTTAATTTGCACTGAGTTAACCCGCCGGTTCAGCCAACGCAGACTGCTTGGACATCACCACACCTAACCCTCTAACCACCTGCCCTGCCAAGTTACGCAGCAGTTCAGTCTCTAGCAGCTTTTGCTCACTGTTACTGGCTAAAAGATTATTCCGGTCGATTCTGTATACGCGCTCAACTTCCAGGCGTTGGTCCGCGACAATGTCGCGCCCAGTAACATCAACCACCCTATACAGTAGTGTAAAAACAATACTCTTCTCAGCAACCCTGACCTGTGCATTCACCGCGCCTTCGATCTCTTGTCGGCGCAAGCTGGTTATTTCTATCAGCACGTTGCCAGCATTTACCTCACGAGCCCCAGACTGCTTTAACGATTGTCTGAGCAACTGCAAAAACTCAGCCGAAGTTGCGTCCGCTCCACCACCAGTTAGGTTGCCCGTAATACGATAGTCTAAGTTCAGCTCACCAAGGTCGCTACCACGCAGTTGAAAGCCACAGCCATGCACAAGCATAGCCAGTGCGCAGACACTCAGCAGAAGGGACAAATGGCGACTCACAAACACTTAACCCACCACAATATTGACAAGTTTATTCGGCACAACAATCTCTTTACGTACGGTCTTATCTTCTAAATAGCGTGCCACGTTACTTTCGTTTTTGGCAATCTCAAGAATTTCTTCCTTGCTCGCGCCGGCATCTACTTCGATCTTGCCACGCACTTTGCCGTTCACCTGAACCACTAAAGACAAGTGTTGTTGAACCAAAGCGCTCTCATCTATCTCAGGCCACGGACAGTCCACTAGGGAGCCCTGCTGGCCTAAGGTTTGCCATAGACTATGAGCAATATGTGGCGCGATAGGCGAAATAATTTGCACAGCGCTCAGCCATGCCTCTTGGGCGGCCGCTCGGTCACCAGCAGTTTTAGCTTGAAATTTATACAAACTGTTAGCTAATCCCATTACCGCAGAAACCACTGTATTGAACTGCATACGTCGCCCGTAATCATCGTCCGCTTTTTGCAGCGTTTCGTGAGTCTTACGGCGCAGCGCCTTGCCTTCATCAGACAGGTCGAGGAAATCGAGTTCGGGTATTGGGCCAGCGGCAACGTGCTCGTGTACTGCGGTCCAAAGACGTTTTAGAAAACGCATTGCACCTTCAAGGCCCGCCTCACTCCACTCAAAGGACTGTTCTGGGGGCGCTGCAAACATCATGGCGGTGCGCACGGTGTCGGCGCCATAACGGTCTAACAGCTTTTGCGGGTCGCCCGCATCGCCAGCAGATTTGGACATCTTTTTACCGTCTTGCAGCACCATGCCCAGCATCATTAATTTTTTGAAAGGTTCGTTGTCTTTGACCAACCCTTCGTCACGCATCAGTTTGAAATAGAAACGGGCGTACAACAGGTGCAAAATTGCGTGTTCTATACCCCCAACGTAATGATCCACCGGCGCCCAATAGTTGGCGCGTTCGTCGAGCATCGAGGTATCTGCATCTGGCGATGCAAAACGCGCGTAATACCAAGACGATTCCATAAACGTATCAAAGGTATCTGTTTCACGCCGCGCATCTTTGCCACATCCGGGGCAAGCGACATTGAGAAAATCAGGCATATTTTCCAATGGCGAACCCACACCGCTGAAACTCACTTGCGTAGGCAGCACAACGGGTAAGTCGGCTTCTGGCACAGGTAATACACCACAATCAGCGCAGTGGATCATGGGAATTGGGCAACCCCAATAACGCTGTCTAGAAACCCCCCAATCGCGCAGACGATAGTTGGTGATTGACCGACCAGCCTCTTTAGCGGCTAACGCATCAACGATAGCGGTAAAAGCCTGGTCAAATTCTAATCCATCGAACTGGCCCGAGTTAATCAAACGCCCTTTGGCCGTAAACGCAGATTCAGCCAAATTACATTCATCATCCCCCACGGGCTCAATGACTTGGGCAATATCAATACCGTACTTGTGCGCAAACTCGTAGTCGCGCTGATCATGGGCTGGCACCGACATAACCGCGCCAGAGCCATATTCCATGAGCACAAAATTAGCTATCCATACCGGCAGTAGCTCGTCAGTTAACGGATGCTTAACGGTCAACCCGGTTGCAATACCCACCTTCTCCATCACCGCGAGGTCAGCTTCCGCAGTGGTATTTACTTTATGCGCTTGAATAAATGCAGCCACCTCAGGGGTGGTCTGCGCAGCCAATGTGGCCAATGGGTGCTCTGGGGCCACAGCCACGTAGGTTGCCCCCATTAAGGTGTCTGGTCGTGTGGTGAACACGGTGAGCTTTTGACTCTCATCATGGGTCACAGTGAAATCGACTTCAGCGCCCTGTGAGCGACCAATCCAGTTACGCTGCATGTTCTTTACAGAGTCAGGCCAGCCCGGCATATCATCTAACTCGTCCAATAACTCTTGAGCGTAGTCAGTAATTTTTAAGAACCATTGAGACATTTCCCGGCGCTCAACGACCGCACCGGAACGCCAACCTTTGCCGTCCACTACCTGCTCATTCGCCAACACTGTTTGGTCTACTGGGTCCCAGTTAACCATGGCGTTTTTGCGATAAACCATGCCCTTTGCGTAGAGCTTTACGAACAACCATTGCTCCCAGCGATAGTATTCGGGGTCGCAGGTGGCCACTTCTCTGGACCAGTCCATGCCAAAACCCAAGCGCTGCATCTGCGTGCGCATATACGCAATATTGTCTTTGGTCCAGTCTGCTGGCGGAATATCGTGTTTTATTGCCGCGTTTTCGGCGGGCAGACCAAAGGCATCCCAGCCCATAGGGTGCATAACATTGAAGCCTTTAAGCCTGCGATAGCGGTTGATCACGTCACCTAAGGTATAGCAGCGCACGTGGCCCATATGCAGTCGGCCACTGGGGTATGGGAACATGGCTAGGCAGTAAAATTTTTCTCCCGGGCGCTGCTCATCTCCGACAAAGGACTGATTTTCATCCCAGTGGGCTTGTGCTTGGGATTCAATTTGTCGCGGCTCGTAAACTGGGTTCATGCTTTTGGTCTTAGGTTGCTTATAAAACGGCAGCAAGGATAACACTTACCCGCACCATCTTCGTAGTTTGCTGGGTAATTTAGGCAAATCTTTGTGGCTCAGCCAGCGCTGGGAAGGGATCGGATTGCGGCTTTAAGGGGGGCGAAGATTAGGACCACTACCAAGACATAGGTTCTTAATCTGGGCGTAAATTTTTCGCGGTGGAGGATACTTTGCACACCGCAACAGCTATGCGGGAGAGCGCATTTTGCTCAGGATTCCAATACCCAAGGCGCCAAACATCAACGCCAAAATGGGCCAATCACCGATTCGACTGTAAGGGGTGCGCCCCTGCATAACTGCAAACTCGCCGCGCAGCACCGCAGGTTCAAACTGCGGCAATTGGTCAACCATCTTGCCCTGAGCATTGACAATAGCGGTGACACCATTATTTGTGCCACGCAATAACCAACGCCCATTTTCAAGGGCGCGCATACGGGCGATCTGCATATGCTGTTGAGGACCAATCGACCCACCAAACCACGTATCGTTGGATATAGTCAGCAGCACGCCAGCTTCCTCGGCGCGCTGGCGCATAGAATTCCCGTAGGCGATTTCGTAACAAATACCGATTGCGATCTGCACTTCATTCTGGCTTCCACTCGCCACCTCATCGGCACGCGGCAAGCTCAAGGTTATGTTGTTCTGCTGCCACTGCCCCTTCTTTAAGCCGGACATGGGCAAGTTAAAAAATTCGATTAAGCCGCGCAACCAACCTTCCAAGGGTACGAATTCACCAAAAGGCACCAAATGATATTTAGCAAAACCACCCCCGGCCAACCCATAGCCCTGTGCCGTATTATAAATGTTGTAACTGCGCCCGCCTTCAGCCCGGGGCAGGCGCTCAAGGGTAGGAATGCCAGTAATGACATTCGTTTGTGTGGCTAGCCCCTGAGTCTGTAAAAAATCTACCGCTTGCTGCGCCTGCGCGCCGTAAAGTGTCACAGCAAATTCAGGCCAGACAATGAGGTCTGCGTCCCAATGGTCTGCACTGAGTGCTATGTGCTTACGGACATTCGCTGCTTGCTCGTCTTGGTCCCATTTCACCGCCTGATCTAAATTGCCTTGCACCAAAGCGACCGAATATTGACCAATGGGCTGCACCCAAGACACTGAACTGAGCAGCGCGCCGATGATCCAAGGTAAACCCACCAGCGCCAGGCTGGGTAGCAGCAGCTCACCGCGCCGCCCTTGAACATAGAGAAGTCCGAAGAGGGCAACACCCACGGCAGAAACTAAGCCAAAGGCCGAAGTCGCTAGGACCCCTGCTACTGGCGCAACACCTGCTAAAACTGAATCAATTGCACCATAGCCTAAGAAGAGCCATGGGAAGCCGGTCAATAGCCATGTCAGCGACCACTCCATGACCAGCCAGAGCGCAATAAAAATCAGTCCGTTGAGGTAGGGGTTGGCGCTATGCAAGCGCCGATAAACAAGACCTATTGGCCAGCAAAAGAGCGCCATCACCGCAACAAACAGCAACACCAACACGCCAGCAAGTAGGGGTGGCGCACTGCCGTATTGATTGATGCTGACATAAACCCATGAAATACCAACTAGGTATTTGCCAAAACCAAAAGCAAGGGCCGACCAAGGCGCTAAGTGGGGTGCTCGGACAAGTAACAGAAAAAACCCCATGACTGAGAGCAAAGCCACACTGAAGTAGCCGAATGGGGCAAAACCAAGGGGATATATAGCGCCAGTAATCAGCGCTAACAAAAGCGCTGATTTAGCGTTCAAGCGAGCTCGCTATGTTCAATGGGCTGGGGGGTGTCCACCCGCAGCAGGCGCAAACGTCTTGAATCTGCGTTGAGCACTTCAAACTTGAGACCAGCAACTTCAATGGACTCGCCGAGCTCAGGCAAATGCCCAAACGCCTGCAAGACAATGCCACCGATGGTGTCAAACTCGTCATCACTTAGCTCAAGGCCGAAATACTCGTTGAAGTCTTCTATTGTCGTGTTGGCCTTAACATGAAAAGACGACGGCTCGAGCTGTTTAACGAAACTATCGTCATCAACATCGTGCTCATCTTCTATCTCTCCAACAATTTGCTCCAAGACATCTTCAATGGTCACCGCGCCAGAAATTTGTCCATATTCATCCACCACCAAGGCCATATGGTTGCGGTTGGCACGAAATTCTTCCAACAGAACATTCAGTCTTTTACTTTCTGGAATCACCGCGGCAGGACGAATAAAGTCTTTAATATCAAAGCGCTGGCCTTCTTCTTCTAGCGCTAGCGAGAGCAGGTCCTTGGCGTGCAAAATGCCCTTAATGTCGTCAACATCATCGCCCACCACTGGAAAACGTGAGTGCTTAGAGTCTATGACCAGTGGTAACAGTTCTGCAGGCTGTTGATCTTCGTGAACCACAACCAGCGCTGAGCGGGGGATCATAATATCCCGGGCGTGCATATCTGCTACATGCAGCGCGCCGACAATTATATTCAGGGCATCTACATCGATCAGCTGACGCTCGGCGGCATCCTGTAAAACTTCGAGTAACGCTGCAACATCGTCTGGTGCTTCTGAAAATAGATCAGACAACCATCCGCGTACGCCGCGACGTGGGGACTTTTTTTCAACTGAGTCGTCAGAGAACTCAGACATATCACTCATATAACAAGTTTTACCAATATTAGGCCTTCCTATATAAGTAAGGCATGGAAAAAATGCAAGGCCAGATTAAAAAGATTGTCGCTTGCTTCACTAGCTGTAGGGGTTATCTATAGCCAACTCAGCCAGCACCACCACCTCTAGCGCTTCCATAATCTGCGCTTGTATATCGTCTTCGTGGTCGTAATCCAGCAGGTGCAGTACCCCGTGCACAAGCAAGTGCGCTAGGTGATGCAAGGGCAGTTTGCCTTGCTCGCGCGCTTCCTCAACGAGGACTGGCCAACAAATCAGCAAGTCACCCAACGGCATATCATCATGAACAAATGGTTCATCTAATTGAGCCGGAAAACTCAGCACATTGGTGGGTTTATCTTTACCACGATACGTAAGGTTAAGTGTTTGCGACTCGCTCAAATCACACAGGCGAATACATAGGGGATAATTTAGCCTGGCATCATCCAGATGCCGATGCACCGCCCGCAGCCAACTGCTAATCAATGTATGCAGGGCTATGAGGGCTTCGTCATCGCTAGAATGAGGGGTCAGCAGCCCAGCAAGGTCGCTGTTGCTGCCTTGCAGATCTTCCGCAATCTGCAGATCAATATTCATAGTGGTCGCTGTGCATATCTGTCATTGCTGATCAAAACGGCGGTCAAATGCACAACAATGTATTAGCGCTGCTGATCGCGTGATTCACCGTCAGCGGCGCGCGGTGAATTTTGGAATAACTCGTAGGCGTCGACAATTTTCTGCACCAGCGGGTGACGCACTACATCCTTGGAGACAAATTGTGTGAACTTGATGCCTTCAATATTGCGCAGAACGTCACGCACATGAATCAGCCCAGAGTTTTCACCACGCGGTAGATCAATTTGAGTAATGTCACCAGTGACCACTGCCGTGGAGCCAAAACCGATACGCGTGAGAAACATTTTCATCTGCGCAACGGTCGTATTTTGCGACTCATCCAAAATAATAAAGGCATTGTTTAGCGTACGACCACGCATATAGGCCAGCGGCGCAACTTCGATCACGTTACGCTCTATATATTTATTGACCCGCTCTACGCCAAGCATCTCATAAAGGGCGTCGTAGAGTGGACGCAAATAGGGGTCAATTTTTTGCGCTAAATCGCCAGGCAAGAAACCTAATTTTTCTCCTGCCTCAACTGCTGGTCTAACCAATAATATTCGCGAAACCTGCTGAGACTCCAATGCCTCAACAGCAAGGGCGACAGCCAAGTAAGTCTTACCCGTGCCCGCAGGACCGATACCAAAATTAATGTCATGACGTCGCACTGCGTTGCAGTACTTAAGCTGATTGCCACCACGGGGCTTGATAGATTTCTTCGGTGTGCGAATGACCAATTGATCAACATTTTGCGCAGCGCCTTTTTCACCCTTGCCTGTGGTCTCGGCTTTTTGCGCATCTACATCCATAACCACTGTAGGACCTTGGGGTTTATCTTGTTCTGCCATAAGTGCATCCAATCCGGCCTCTTGTAAAAAGAGGTGTACAAAATCTGGTTCTATTGATTCTCGATCTGCGGTTTCGCGGTACAACTGGTGCAACAATGCCTCAGCAGCTTGCACCCTGCCTTGGGGACCGCTGATTTGAAACTCGTTGCCTCGGCTGCGTATGTACACGCCGAGCCGGCGCTCTAGATGCTTGAGGTTTTGATCTACAGGACCAATAAGACTGGCCAGTCGCCCAGCGTCACTGGGTTCCAAGGCAATAAGGCGGGTAAAGGGCACCACACGAGCATCCGCTCCGGGGTTATCTGTGTTTTCTTCCAAATTTCACCAAACTTTTTATAAGCAGTAGATAGAGGTTAGCAGCAACTAAGGCCCTTAGTATGGACTGATTGTTAGCCAATAAGTTGAGAGCGAACTTAGCCAATTACTCGACCATTTCACCGCGCAGAGAATTAGGAAAGGCCTTGGTAATAACAACACTGATAAATTCACCGATCAAACTGGCAGGACCGACAAAATTCACCACGCGATTATTTTCTGTGCGCGCGGCAAGTTGACCTTCATCGGCCCCCTTCTTGGCAGGCCCAGTAACCAATACTTGTTGCATAGTACCCACCATGGCGTGAGATATCGCCTCAGCTTGATCTCGCAGCCGTGTTTGCAACTGTTGCAGGCGCTGCTTTTTAATCTCCTCAGGCGTGTCATCTTGAAGGGCCGCAGCCGGCGTGCCGGGACGCGCGCTGTAAATGAAGCTGAAGGAGAAATCAAAACCAATGTCTTCAATGAGCTTCATGGTGTCTGCAAAATCTTCATCACTCTCGCCGGGAAAGCCAATAATAAAGTCCGAAGACAAACTGATGTCTGGTCGCACCTCACGCAGACGAGCAATTCTTTCGTAATAGTCCGCCGCTGTATGACCCCGCTTCATGGCGGCCAAAATAGTATCTGAACCCGATTGCACCGGCAGGTGCAAGTGATTCACCAAGGCCGGAATATCTTTGTAGGCTTGAATCAAATTGTCAGAAAAATCCATGGGATGCGATGTGGTGAAGCGAATGCGCTCCACGCCGGGCACTGCTGCCACATAATAAATCAGCTCTGCAAGGTCAGCGGTATCGCCATCTATCTCACCCAAATAAGAATTCACATTTTGCCCAAGTAGGTGAATTTCTTTGACACCCTGCTTGGTTAAACTCTCAACCTCTTGCAGAACAGAGGACACCGAACGACTGACCTCCTCGCCCCGAGTGTAGGGGACCACACAAAAACTACAGTACTTGCTGCAGCCTTCCATGATAGAGAGAAAAGCTGCGGGGCCATCCACGCTGGGTTCAGGCAGGCGATCAAATTTTTCCACTTCAGGAAAAGTGATGTCCACAACCGGCAACAATTGGCTTTTCTGGGAACTCAACATATCCGGCAAACGGTGAATAGTTTGCGGACCAAAGACCATGTCTACTACCGGTGCGCGCTTCATGATGGCATCGCCCTCTTGGCTGGCGACGCAGCCGCCAACCCCAATAACCAAATCTGGGTTAGCATTTTTGAGTTTCTGCCAGCGCCCTAGCTGATGAAAAACCTTTTCTTGGGCCTTCTCACGAATCGAGCAAGTATTGAGCAGCAGTACATCAGCCTCTTCCTCGGTCTCGGCTATTTCATAACCCTGTTGTTCACGCAGCACGTCATACATCCGCGCCGAGTCATACTCGTTCATCTGGCAACCGTGGGTTTTAACGAAAAGCTTCTTGGCCATATTGATAGTGACTTTGGTGTAAAAAAAGAGCCTCATTATACGCCATCCTGCCCAGTAACCTAATGGCAGATGTGCATGGGTGAGTAAAAAAAGCGTCGGTGCCACCCCCAAGGCGCATGAACGAGCACTTGAAAACCCAGCATTTATCCCCAACTATCCAGCACATGCAGGCACTGTAAAACCTTCAGCAATGAAATCTGCAGACATGCAAATGCAGCAATCGGATTACAACAGGTGATACAAAGTAATGGCGGGTAAAGACAAGCAAGAAAGTATCTTCAAAATATTGTTCCAAAATCAGGGACAAATTTATGAGGTGTACGCCCGCAATATTTATCAAAGCGACTTATATGGCTTTGTGGAAGTAGAAGATTATTCCTTTGGCAACCGCTCCTCGCTGCTGATTGACCCCAGTGAGGAAAGATTGCGCAGCGAGTTTGAGGGCGTGCAACGATCCTTTATTCCAATGCACTCTATCGTGCGCATTGACGAGGTAGAGAAAGAAGGCGTAGCCAAAATTACAGACACCAAAGGTGGCACGGTAACGCCGTTTCCAATGCCACTGCCTTCGGATAAGTAGACGCGCCCGAGCGCAATCCCTGCCTAAGCGTTCAAATGCCTAGGCGTTCAAATGCCTATTCGATCTCAGACAACAATGGGAAAGAACTCAAGACACTCGGTGTGCCAACGGGCTCCAGGCGTTCCACAAGGCTCGGGTTCAAATCAGCCAACGTTGCTGCCCCCGCTAATGCCATGGTTATGCGGATCTCTTGCTCCAAAATTGTCAGCCCACGGACCAATGCATCTTTGCCACCGGCAGCCATACACAAGCCTTCAAACCGGCCCATGCCAACGATGTCTGCACCCAAGCATAAACCTTTGACAACATCCGCCCCGCGCATAAATCCGCCATCAACTATAACCGGCACTCGACCCTGAACGGCTTCCACCACTTCTGGCAAAGAATCAATGCAGGCCCGGGAGTGGTCTAACTGGCGACCGCCATGATTAGACACATAAACCACATCGACCCCTGCCTCTACGCAGCGTTTGGCGTCTTCGGCAACCACTACGCCTTTGACCATCAGGGGAAGATCGAACTTCTCCTTAATATGCGCCACAGTGTCCCAAGACATACTAGACTGGTAATTGAAGTCGCCGGCTGGGCTGGCTGAGCGCCCCGACATGGGCGTGTATTGCTTCAGTATGTCGCGCTCGCGGCGAGAATAAACTTGGGTGTCTGCGGTTAAACAAAAACCCGTGTAGCCGGCTGCTATCGAGCGCTCAATTTGCTCGTCCATCCACGCTTCATCGCCGGTTAAATAAAGTTGGTAAATGCGCGGCCCAGGCACCTCGCGAGCTACTGTTTCAAAATCTGGTGCACAGGCTGAGCTCAAAATTTGCAGAATGCCGAATTCCTGCGCTGCCTGAGCAACCTCAGTACCCCCACCAGGCGAGAACGCTTGCACCGAGCCAATGGGGGGTAAAATGACGGGGATGCGCATTTCACTACCCAACAGCTTAGAGGCGATTTGCACGTCGCTGACATCATTCAAAATGCGCGGTCGAAATGCCCAAGATTCCACCGCGCCACGATTACGCCTAAGGCTAGTCTCCGTATCTGCGGCTCCAACCAAATAGTCCCAATCGCCTTGGCTCAAATTTTCTCGGGCTAACTTTACTGCCTCGGTCAAACTACGAATTTTAGACATTTCTCTCTCCTACAAATCTAAAGTGCGAATCCCTCACGTGACAGGTTAAACTACCCACTTTGTAAGCACCAAGGAACTTCCATGACGGGTATTGTCATCATCGGCGCAGGCCATGCAGCCGGCCAAGCCGCAGCTAGCCTTCGCCAAGCAAAATTTGAAGGCCCCATCACCATTATCGGTGACGAAGCACACGTGCCTTATCAGCGCCCACCACTCTCGAAACAATATCTAGCGGGCACTCAACTCGCTGACAAAGTTTACCTGCGTGCAGAGAAATTTTACGCGGACAAAGATATACAGCTCATGCTGGATACTAGGGCCACCCAAATCGACCCCAGTACAAAGACCATTAACTTAGACAATGGCGAAACCATTGCTTACGAAAAACTCCTCATCAGCACAGGCTCGCGCCCGCGTAAATTAAGCATTGAGGGCAGCGACCTATCGGGTATCCACTACCTACGGACAATGGATGATGTAGATGGCATTCGCGCAGACGTTAAGCCTGGCGCCAATCTGGTCATTGTCGGCGGCGGCTACATTGGCCTAGAGGTCGCAGCAGTTGGCATAGAACTGGGCATGAATGTCCACGTGCTAGAAATGGAAGAACGCATTTTACAGCGCGTCACCACACCTGAGATGTCGGCCTACTACCACAAGCTGCACACTGATCGCGGCGTGCACATACACACCCAAACCGGGGTCACCGGTTTCTCCGGCAACGGTAGCGTAGAAAAAGTGTTATGTGGCGACGAAAGCTTTGATGCAGACATTGTTATTGTGGGCATTGGGATCATCCCAAATATTGAGATCGCTGAAGAGGCAGGCATTCACTGTGACAACGGCATTGTCGTAGACGACCACTGCCGCACATCGGACCCAGATATCTATGCTGCGGGTGATTGCACCAACCACCCCAACCCGTTAATGAATAAGCGCCTGCGGTTAGAGTCTGTACCCAACGCAATGGATCAAGCGCGGGTAAGTACCGCTAACATGCTCGGCGATGATAAAGTCTACGCAGCTATACCTTGGTTCTGGTCAGATCAATACGATCTTAAACTACAGATGGTAGGCTTCTCAGCAGACGGCGACAGCCAAGTATTGCGCGGCGACATGGACACCCATCAATTCGCAATATTCTACTTAAAGGACGGTAAAGTAGTGGCAGCGGATGCGGTTAATAGCCCGAAAGAATTTATGTTATGCAAGCAATTGGTCGGCAAGCCCGCTGACCCAGCCAAATTAGCAGACCCAGAAACTGATCTGAAATCGCTGCTGGCGTGATTGGCTGAAAAACTTAAAAAGCAGAGCAGGCAAGAAAGAAAAGAAGGGGGGCCAACAGCCCCCTTTTTTATTGCCAATTATTAGCAAAGCTATTTGCCCCTCTATTTACTCACCTAGAGCCCGAGTACCTGCTTAGCAATAATGTTATGCTGAATTTCAGAAGAGCCACCCGCAATAGTATAGCCGCGATGGTGGTAACGCCCGGACGCCACGTACTCGGCCCACACAGGCCCTACCGGCCCATCTCCCAAATGGCTGGAATCTTTTGGTAACGCCAAGTAGTCCACCATGCGGAACAACAACTCATCCTGCGCCTGCACTAACTCGCTGCCCTTGAGCTTTAACATACTCGGCTCTGCGCCAATTTGAGTGCCCGCGTCAGCCTCGGTCAAAATGCGCATACTGGTCATTTCCAAAGCGTGAAGGCGAATCTCTAACGCGCTAATTTCATCGCGCACACCGCTGGGCAGATCAATACCCCGTTCAATTTGAGCGGCCATCACTTCACGCACGTTGCCGAGAATACGTTTATTTTCAGCCACTCTAGAAACCATTATGCGCTCGTCACCGAGCAAACTTTTTGCCACGGTCCAGCCACGATCCTCATCGCCTAAACGCTGACTCATCGGCACGCGCACGCCATCAAAAAACACCTGATTCCACAGGCGCTTGCCATTGAATGCATAAAGCGGCTCCACACTGACGCCCGGCGAAGAAAGATCGAACAGCACAAAACTAATGCCCTTTTGTTGCTGCACATCGTGATTGGTGCGCACCAAACAAAAAATCCAATCGGCCATTTCGGCGCCAGAAGTCCATATTTTGGAGCCCGTAACTAAATAGTCGTCACCGTCTTTATCTGCACGCGTACGCACACTGGCCAAATCTGAGCCCGCCTCAGGCTCGGAATAACCTTGGCAAAACCATAATTCTGCATTGCGGATTTTTGGCAACCAGTCGGCTTTTTGTTCGGCATTGCCATATTTAATAATAGCGGGACCCACCATATTGAAACCAAAGCCCGACAATTGCGGTGCATGATGGGCGCGACACGCAACATCAAAAATATGCCGCTGCACAAGATTCCAGCCTGTGCCCCCATGCTCTACCGGCCAGTGCGGCGCGGCCCAACCTCTGGCATTTAAAACTTTGGTCCAATCACCCAGCTCTTGCTTGGAAACACTGGCGCCAAAGCGCACTTTATCCGCCACTGCTTTGGGCAAGTTCTCGCATAGAAATGCCTCAACTTCTGTTTTAAAGGCCACTTGTTCCGGCGTTAAATCGAAACGCATACTCTTTCTCCCAATTTTCTCTGCAAAGGATACTACCCTTAATTGAGGCTAAATCTATCACCCTGAATCAGGCCTAACCTACCGAAAGCTACCTTCACATAATCAAGACACGCAAAATGTATCCTGTGCATGGAAAAGCGAAATCTTCAAACCAGTGTTAATCTTGAGCTATGCAAAACACCACTATAGAAATCAGTAAAGAATATCTGCACTTTGCCGCAGCGCACTTCACCCTGTTCAGCGCAACCGAGCGGGAAAACCTGCACGGGCACAACTTTCAGGTGACCTTGGATGCAGACGCGCCAATGCAAGACGACGGTCTAACCTTCGACTACAACATTTTGAAGAAAGCCGTTAAACAGTTGTGTGACGATTTGGACGAGCAAGTGCTCATGCCCACGCGATCACCCTATTTAGAAATAGACGAACAAGACGACTACACTTATGTCGTTTTTAATGGCGAGCGCATTCCGTTTTTACAACGAGACCTCACCCTGCTGCCCATTCGTAACATTACGGTGGAAGAATTGGCCCAGTACCTACTAGCAAAGTTGTTGGAGCGTGAAGATATAAAGGCCTTGGACATAGATAATATGCTGTTGCGCTGCGCCTCGGGCGAAGGCCAATGGGCCAGTGCAAAATGGAGTTCTGCGGGATAAGGACGAAAGTAGCCCAGAATAGACATATGCCGAGCATAGCAACCAAACACCAAACAAATCTCATCTACCCTTAGATTTTGCCTTGCTGTCATCACATGGAAACGATATGAAAAATTTAGTTATTACCGGCGCAAGCTCCGGTATCGGTCAAGCCACCGCCGCGGCATTCAAAGCGACTGGCTACAATGTCATCAATTTATCTCGCACGCCTTGCCCAGAAGCGGGCGTCACGAACATTGCCTGTGACCTTTCGCAGCCTAACTTTCTGCAAGAAATATCCGCGCAGATACAGGAGCATTTAGGTGGCGTTGGAGAAACCGTACTTATTCACAATGCAGCGCTACTGGCCAACGACAGCGTTAGCACAACTGATTCAAATGAGTTCCGAAGAATATTGGAAATTAATTTGGTCGCCCCAAACAGCCTCAACCAAATGTTGATACCACTCATGAGCAAGGGTTCTAGTATCCTTTACGTCGGCTCGACCCTAGGCGAGAAAGCAGTACCCAACAGCTTCAGTTATGTGACCAGCAAACACGCCAGCATCGGTATGATGCGCGCCACTTGCCAAGACCTAGCTGGCACCGGCATACATACAGCGTGCGTTAACCCCGGTTTCACCGACACTGAAATGCTGCGCGCCCATGTACCCGAAGATGTGATGCCACAGATCGCGGCAATGAGTGCATTTGAGCGTTTAATTCAACCCGAAGAAATTGCACAGACCTTATTATTTGCGGCACAAAGCCCAGTACTCAACGGCGCGGCAATCAATGCCAATCTAGGCCAAATAGAGCGCTAATTGCGCTCGGTCTGCTGTTTAAAAAGACAGCCTCAATCTAGACGCAGACGCTTTCCCATACTCACCACATCTTCTATGACATAACCGAGAGACGCATAAAAGGCGACAACAGATGCATTTGCGCTGCGCACCTGTAGGTTGATTTTCGGGCAGCCTAATTCATCTAACAGCTGCTCCGCAGCCGCCATCATTAGACGGCCATAGGACTTACGGCGATGACTGGGCGCCACAGCCAAGTAATTGATCCAACCACGATGACCCTCATAACCGGTCATCACACTGGCAACCACCTTGCCCTCGAACTCACCGAGTAAAAACTGTTCAGGACTAACAGCTAGCTTTCGTTCGATGTCTTTGCGTGGATCGTTAGCGGCAATAGTCAGATTGCAGGCACGCCATAGCGCTAACACTTGAGCGAGATCGGATGCTTGGTAAGGTCTTATTTGCATAGCTGTCCCATTTTGAGGTTAAAAAAATTTCCACAAATGACACAACACTAGACACATCCTAACCCGCTAAACGCAACTTTTTGCTTCCAGCATTGAGTTTTTGCTAACGCCAATTTGCTTGATATGTAAGTACATACGCCAGTACAGCGCTGTAGACCAAGCGAGCAGTAGAATACTGTCCCAAGACCTTGGTTGAGCCTCTGCTTTTACGAGCACATAGGTATCAGCAGACAAGTACACCACTAACAAAGGAAGGATGTAAACCGTAAATCTGACCTCCAAGACGAAGCCGATAGAGAAATACCTCACCAGAAAATCAACCCCACCAATAGAGCCGTTTGCTTTGAAAGCAAAAATTGTACCTACGAGAATGATGAGTACATTAATCGCATTAACAGCTATATCCTAGGCGCTTTCGCGTCTTAACTCAAAAGGCACATGCGTCAAAAACTCAAAACTGATGACGCTAAACGCTAGGTAGATTAGCGCATAAAAAAACGATCTTTTTCTATAAAGCGGTCCGCTCGAATATCTTCCTTTAACTTTTCTATATTCCAAAAGTGCATCTATTCCTCGCCTGTGAAGTAGACTTTTTAGCTGATCTCAATCAGCCGCTG
>QXZU01000065.1:34552-78226 GCA_009886205.1 K189A clade bacterium
CCGCTGAAAAAGACAGTGCAAAAGCATCTGCATAAAGAGCGCATGCAGCAACCTGAAAACACGCGTAGTTGTGATGGTTGAGTGGGATTACCGCCTTATCAGCCCAACGGCGTCTTCAAACCTCCCCACAACCCAAATAGAAAAGGGCTTTCTAGGCATCCGTCGCTTCCTCGCCAGGATTTAACCCCAGGTAAGGTCGTAGATATCCTACAGCCAGATATAATGGTCCTGTATCTATTGCCGCAATCATTAGCTTAAAGACATAGCCTGACGCTATGTACACCATAAGCTGAGGCCATATTGGCAGTGTTGCATCAATAGGTAATGCGTTAGCGTAGAAGTGGGTGACCAAAATCACTGCAGTTGTGTCGACAATTTGGCTAACCATAGTAGAGGCATTATTTCTCAACCAAAGATGTTTGCCGTTGGTGACACGCTTCCAAAAGTGGAATAATTTGACGTCACAAAACTGTGCCGCTAGATACGCAATCATTGATGCAGCTACAGCGCCAAAGGCGAGTTGCCGCACTTCAAAAAACACTGGCTCTCGCCCCGCTTCATCCACCAATACTTGGCCTGTGACTGGGTCCATGCCACTGCCGGGCAAAATACCGCCAAGCCAAAGCAAAAAGACCACCCAAATATTCAGCAGCAAGCCTACCCAAACCATATCTTGGGCTTTCTTTTCACCGTATAACTCACTGATTAAGTCGGTGCAGAGAAAGGTTATTGGATAAGGCAAAACACCTACCGCAACAAACATGGGAATTTCTAGACCGAACACATTGAAGGACAAATCTAAAAATCGACTGATGCCAAGCACGTTGAGCAATGCCAACGTGCCTAAAAACACACCGGATAGGATCAGAAAAACACGTTGTCTGCGCCGTTGATAATCTATTGAAGTATCGATCGCTGTATCGGTCGACGCATCGGTTGATCTACCGGTCGATCTCTCATTAGATGTATCACTCATGGCTCAGCCTATTTTGCTACTTTTGCTATTCTTGTTTTTGCCGCCCGACACCGGCTAGCACCCTACCGGGGGTTGACTAACCATTCTTGGTTAACACAATTGTCCAAGCGGCCGCCGCTCAAATATTTCACAATCAGTTCGCCGCCCTTGTACCGCATGTCGTATACGCTTTCTGGCGTAAAGAATGCGGAGTGCGGTGTGATCAACAAGCGATGATCTATCCACTCTTCATCCGCTGCCCAAGCTTTAATCAACGGGTGATCCGGATTCGCTGGTTCTTCTGGCAGCACATCTAAGCCACAGGCCTGAATCTTATCTGCCTTCATCGCTTCATAAAGACCATCAAGGTCAATGATCGGACCTCGTGCAGTATTGATTAGAATCAACCCCGGCTTGGAGTGAGATAACACATCAAAATTAATGAGCTTTTCAGTGCGCTCAGAAAGGGGCGCATGCAGGCTGACCACGTCAGACTGCCCGAACAGCTCTTCCAACGTATGTACCCGACGAATGCCTATAGATAACTCAGCACCGTTTTCTCGGTTAGGGTCATACATAACCACGTCCATACCAAACGCTTTTGCACGCAGCGCAGCCGCTGTACCAATACGCCCTAAACCCACCACGCCAAACACGCAGGCGGACAACCGCTTACCAAATGGGTTCAACGCTGGACGCCAAAGGCCCTTAGGGTCTTGCTTTAACTCGCGGGTATGGAAGGTGATGCCTTTCATCAGCGACAACATCAGCGCCATGGCATGGTCCGCCACCTCTTGGGTGCCGTAATCTGGCACGTTACAAACGGGAATGCCCATTTCTGCCCAGACCTTGCTGTCTATGTTGTCGAAGCCAACTTTAGGTGTGGCAAAAATTCTGCACTTGGTCATTTTCTCGCGATATTCAGCGGGGATATCATTAACGCTGACCACGGCATCGCAATTGGCCCACTGCTCGTCGGTGACATCGGTATAGCGCTCGGAAAATTCTGCCGTATGTTCGCCAACGCTAGATTCTTCAATTGCACGCCCATCAGGCCAACGCATGGCTGGCCAAAGTATTCTAAAAGTCATATTTCCTCTCCCACAACAAAATAATTCGAGCCAATGATGTTACAGACCACTCAGTGTTTCTGCTAGTAACGCCACACTGGCACGCAGCTCAGTCTCTGCAAGGCCAGACACTCTTATCCGCGTTGCAATGAGGTGAGTCATACCCAAGCGTTGTCTATACTCTTCCACTTGCTCGCGCACATAGTTCGGCTCGCCAATAATCGTCCAATCATCCAACGTCTCGCCGTCGGCTAAGCGGCTGTTTTCGCTCTGGTCGACCATAAGCTGGCGCAATTTTTCCACCTGCTTGGCATCTTTGCTGACAAAGACCGTACGCATTAACGGTACATCAGTGGGCTTTGCTACACCCTCCTCTTCCGCAGATCGCTGATGTTGGGCGTAGTTTTGCGCAAGCGTAGTCAAACTTTCCATGGGCGAGGACAAGTAAGGTAACCCCAGCCGACCAGCTTGAGCCAAGGCCTTAGGGCCAAATGCCGCCACCCAAATTGGCGGGTAGGGTTGCTGAATGGGTCGCGGATGCACCTCCACGGCGTTTTCTGGATTGTCATCTAGGGTGATGGGTTCCCCCATCCAAGCCCGCTTCATTAGGTCTAATGTCCAAGCGAATATTTTGCGTTTTTGCGCCACCGGCACATGGTGAGCACGCAGCATTTCAGGGGCATAACCTCGACCAACACCCAGCATTAAACGACCACCACTCAAGCGATCAAGCACCGCAACCTGCTCGGCGGCCTGCAAAGGATTACGCAGGGTCAAAAGATAGGAGGTTGTGCCAAGGCGAATACTTTGCGTGGCACCGGCAATACTGGCCAGCAGCATTAAAGGGTCTGGGATCGCTTGCGGACCAAAATGATTCTCAGGCACCCATATTGATTGATAGCCGCACGTTTCAGCAAATTGCGCCTGATCACACAAACTCGCCGCCGACATGTCATGGAAGTTCCAGGGCGTAAGCCCCAAGTGGAGAGGCGTAAGCCCTAAATGAAGAGGCGTAAGCCCCAAATGACCCGGCGTAAGCCCTGTATCCGACGAAGCGCCTTCCACTGTTTGCTGAGGAGGGCCATCAGCCGAATTTTGTTCTTTAGGTTTATCCGCCAATTTGGTGTCTCTTTTTTATAGGATTTTGCAGGACTGATGGGTAGACGCAAATGTCCGTTCTTCAGCCGCGCAAACCCATGTTTTTATTATCCCAGATCTTTTTATTCCAGATCTTTCTATTCCGGCTTTTTCTATTCCAGCCCTTTCTATGCCAACAAAGAGATTACTCGCCTGCCGCATCCTCTCGCGCCTGCTCTTGGTATTGCATCAAAAACATCGCCTGAATTGTGGCGCGCACCGCGGTGAGGTGTTGGCCGTGGGCAAATTCTTGGTAAAGCGGATCATCTTTAAGCAGCAAACATTGCTCTGCTTCACCACAGGTAAATTCAGCGCGCACACCAAAGTTATTACCCGCTGGACCATAAGCGCCGAACTCCTCTTCATCTTTGGCCGGCTGCCAATACGAGGCCCAAGTGGTTGGAAATCCATCAATCGTCGTTTCTACATGACCTAACGTTTCTTCCGCTGTACGCCGCACCAACGTATTCATGGCCGTGGCTATATCGGATTTATCCAATAAATAGTGGGGCTCTAAATCGGCGCAGTAATTGCCCAAGGCTTGTTGCAGGCGCGGCACGTCCACCGGAAATTTGTCGAACCGATCAGAAAATGAAAACCGCCACCAACGACCCGTAAATACCGGTACCACTTTGGCAGGAGAGGTCACATCTTGTACGTAGCTGAGAATACGCCCAAACATACTTAAGCGCTGTTGACGCTCATCCGACTCCGCCAACTCTTCAAGCAGCGCATTAAAGTGACCGTCAAAGCGCGTGTCTATCATGCCCAGCACGGGCTTCACTTCATCCCCCATGGGGTTGTAGTAATTCCACCTAAACATGCGCACAAAAACATTACTGCCAGCCTGGGCAACATTCGCCTTAACAATATAACGGGTATCTAGCGCTGTCAGTCGCGCACCTGGCGCAAGGTCAGGCAAAGACTCGCAGCGACTTATTTGTTTGGCCGCAATAAATGTTATTTGCTGGTGAACATCACCCTCATAAGCGTACGCAAGGGGGCCAAATGACCCTACATTAAGCGCAATAATAAGGAGGAATTTCTTCCAGAATATGAACCTGTTCATCGGTTTCTAGTTGTTCCAGTAATTGCTGAATAGTTTGCCCTGTGCCAGGCCATTGAGTATTGGGAATAAGCTCACACGCGGGCTGCAATACAAACAGCCGATCAATAGCGCGCGGATGCGGCAAGGTAAATTCTTCACTGCTGCGAACTTCATCGTGAAACAGCAGTAAATCTAAGTCTAATTCCCTAGGTGCATTGCGGACATACTTCTCGCGTCGCCCAAAATCATGCTCAATTGCTTTTAAGGCACTGAGCAATGCCTCTGGCGTTAAACCCGCCTTGGGTTCAAAAACCACCGCGCAGTTAATAAAGTCACCAGATTCGGGTGGGCAATTTACCGGCGACGTGCGCAACAACCGCGCGCTCTTGAGCGTAGACGGCAGTGCAAACGCTTGCAGGGCCTCAATAGCCGCTACTACTGTGTCCGTTGAATCACCCTGATTTGAACCCAGACCGATCAAAACCATTGAAAGCATCCTAACTTGTTCTTCTTATTGGGTCGTATGTACGACGCGAAGCCATATTGCAGCCCCAGCAGGCATACTAACACCCCAAGCGCACTGGTCGCTGAAGGATTTGTTTAAAAGTGTTTAGCCGTTTCCAATGACCAATCCATTGCCACAGCGTAGCAAGCTATAGCAATCCTTTGGCTGCTTTGGCACCATGAGGATCAGAATTTTTAGAACAATTTGCGGGGACAGATCATGAAGGCAGCAGTACTTAGAGAAATCAATAAACCTTTAGAAATTGAAGATGTTCAATATGGCAATCCGGCACCGCGAGAAGTGCTGATCCGCACAGTAGCCGCCGGTGTCTGCCACTCTGACTTGCACTTCCAAAACGGCTCTTACCCCTATCAACTGCCCGCCATCCTGGGCCATGAATCTGCGGGTATTGTGGAGGCAGTAGGCTCCGACGTGACCTACGTCAAAAAAGGCGACCACGTTATTACTTGTCTCTCGGCATTTTGCGGCCATTGCGAGCCATGTATTACAGGGCGCATGTCCCTTTGTGCAGAACCTGAGCTACAGCGCGACGAAGATGGGCCCAGCCGCTTAGCCAAGAACGACGAAAAGATTTCTCAATTCCTCAACTTATCTTCCTTCGCAGAATATATGTTGGTTCACGAACACACCGTGGCAAAAATACGCGACGACATGCCCATGGATATTGCGGCCCTAATCGGTTGCGGCGTAACTACCGGCGTTGGCGCTGTGATTCATACTGCCAAAGTAGAGCCAGGTAGCACGGTAGCGGTTATCGGTTGTGGCGGCGTTGGCTTGTCTGCAATCAATGGTGCAGCGCTTGCGGGCGCGGCTCGTATCATAGCGATAGACATGGTGCCTAGTAAGTTAGAGCTTGCGCGTAAGTTTGGTGCCACCGACGTGATTAACGCCAGCGAAGTAGACCCCGTAGAAGCCGTGCGAGAAATGACTAAGGGCGGCGTTCACTATTCTTTTGAAGCCATCGGCTTAGCCAAAACAGCACAGCAGTCTTTCAAGATGCTGGGCATGGGCGGCACCGCCACCATCATTGGCATGATTCCAGTAGGCACCATGGTTGAACTACACGGACCAGAGTTCTTGATGGAGCGAAAGATGCAGGGCTCCAATATGGGGTCAAATAGATTCCGCGTAGACATGCCGAGATTTGTCGACCTATACCTACAAGGCCGCCTGCATTTGGATGAGTTGATCTCACGCAGAATTAAACTAGAAGATGTTAACGATGGCCTAGCGGCATTGGAGACAGGGGAAGTTGCCCGTAGCGTTATTATGTTCGACTAGGCGTTAGTCGATTTATTAAGGCCGGCTTTATGCCGGCTTTTTTGTGTCCGCCTTTTGGTTGGCTTTTTCTGTGTTTTTCTGTGTTTTTTGTGTTTTTTTTCGCAGTACTTTTTGCGCTTCGATTTAGCGCCTCGATCCAGTATCGCCACTTAACCCACGCGTTATCTTCACCTTTAAACCTTATCTTTAACGCATGATCACATCACCAAACTGGCCATTGCGATAGACCCGCAGTAACAGTAAGCGCTTTTCTGCCCGCGCCGCGTCTCTCAACTTAGAAATGTTTTCTGTGGGCCGTTGATTTGCTGCGACAATAATGTCGCCTTCGCGCAGGCCAAACGAATAAGCTGTACTGTTGCTATCAACCTCAATAACCAATGCGCCCGCGCCCTTGGTCTGCTCATCGGGATTATGGAAATTTTGCAAAACCACTCCACGCAGGCGAGGTGTTAAACGTTGGCCATCTACCTGTTCTTGGTCGTCGGCAAAAATTTCTAGGTTAACTGTGTTGCGCGCGCCCTGACGAATTATATCAACCTTTACTTCATCGCCAATAAACATAATGGCGGCTTGGCCAGCAAAATCAGCAACTGTCGCAATTTGCTTATCATCCATGGCGACAATGACATCCCCTGGCTCAAGGCCAGCCTTCTCAGCTGAACTGGCAAGCTCAACATCAACCACTACCACGCCTTTAGGACGCCCTCCCGGAGACAGCACACCAAAGGCACTGGCCAACTCTCTATTCAATGGCTGCACTATGGCACCAACAAATCCTCGGTTCACTTCGCCTTTGTCTATTAATTGGGCAAGCACCGCGTTAACCATGTTGGCAGGTATGGCAAAACCAATGCCTACGTTGCCACCAGTAGGTGCAAAGATGGCGGTATTAATGCCAACCAGGTCGCCGCGCAAATCCACCAGCGCACCGCCAGAGTTACCTGGGTTGATTGGCGCATCTGTTTGAATGAAATCCTCGAAGCCTTCAATACCTAAACCACTGCGACCTAGCGCGCTCACAATGCCACTGGTTACGGTTTGATTGAGGCCAAATGGATTACCAATGGCAACCACAAAATCCCCTACTCTCACCGCGCCGCTGTCGGCATATTTAATAGCAGTGAGGTCTTCTGCCTCCACTTGCAGTAAAGCCAAATCTACTTGAGCGTCCCGACCTATCAATTTGGCATTGAGAATACGCCCATCTGCCAATCCAACACTGATCTCGTCGGCGTTTTGCACAACATGATTATTGGTCACGATATAGCCATTGGCTGCGTCAATGACCACGCCAGACCCGGCACTCTGCGTGCGTCGATAACGCCGACGGCTTTCAGGCACATTAAAAAATCGCCGAAAAAATGGGTCTTGCAGCAGGCGATTACCCTCGCGAACTGTCGAGCGCGTAGCAATATTAACTACCGCAGGGTTAATCCGCTCTAACATATCCGCAAGGCTGGGCAGCGGTTGCGTTACTTCACCGTTAGCAGCTGCCGAAACGGGTACAGACAGGGGCAATGCAGCGGCAATTAACAATTCTGAGGATTTCTGACTGCTGGCTTGCGCCGGGCCAATCAATAGACAGGCCAGAACAATACTAAAAATCATATTAAGAACAATACTTGGTAAGCGGTATTGCACATTCATTACCTAATCTCCGTTGCTGGACCAATACAGATTCTATGCAGACCGATCTCCGACCGATCGCCGACCGATAGCAGACTTATGACTCAGCTATGCCGCAAAAAGTCTGCGCTTTTATTTTTTGGCTACTTTGTTTAGCGACTCTATTCACCTGCACTGTTTAACAGGCCTTTATAAAAGTTTTAGCCCGCGTTATTCGACTCAGATGTTTCTTGGTTTGCTAAAACCGGGCTAGCGCTCGCCACAAAGACTATCGCAAAAGCAAATATAGAACAGACTACCGCCGCCATATAGGGCCAAAAATACGACTGACCGGCACCAATGGTGTCAAAGGCCCAGCCAATAAAATAGGGTCCCACCGCCAACCCCAATACGCTTAATGCATTTGCGCGCGCAAATACTTTGGCATAAATGCTGGTGGCATAAACTTCCGCCAGCCACAAAGGCTGGGTCATCAATAAATTACCTACACTCAGACCAAAGAAACCCGCCGCCACAACCGCCAGTGCGCCATCAGGTGCAAGGGCAATAAAGGTTAAACCAAGGGCCTGCATGGACAAATTACCCAACGCAAACCGCCTAATTGGAATACGCGTAACCAACCAACCGCCAAAAAATCGACCTGAGATACTACAAATAGACAACGCCTGTACGGCATATGCGGCATAGGTAAACCCAGCCAACGTTTCCACACGGTTATATAAGTGCGCAATGCCACCAACCTGAGCCGCCATTATTAAAATGTAAGCCCCAGCCAGCAACCCAAAGAAGCGACTGTTTACCGCCTGTTTAAATAGATTTGAGTCAAAGCCGCCGTTGCCGCTCGCATTTACTTGAGTATCCGCTGCCGGTTTTTCTACCTGCCGAATAAACAGCGACAAGGGCACTATAGAACCTATCAAAATCAGACCTAAAATTGGCATGGTCTCACCTAGGCCAATGGTGTTCATCAGATAGGCTGAATAAGGCGTGAGCACAACGCCGCCCAATGACAAACCAGTGGAAGTCATAGCCAACGCCATTGAGCGTTCTGGCCCTGGGAACCATTGGGTGATCAACGTGGTGGCGATAACTATAGAAATGCCGGCGTTACCAACGCCAAAAATTGCGAACAGCGCATAGACCTGCCACAGCTGGGTTGCCCAGCCCACCGCAGCAATGGCAACGCCGGAAACTATAGCCCCTGCGATCACCAGCGTGCGTACATGAAAGCGGTTCAGTAGTTCAGCAACAAATAGCCCAGCAATGCCGCCGACCACGAAAAACAAACTCACCGCAAAGGAGATATCCGCTAAGGGCACACTCAACTGCACTGATAAACGATTGATATACACAGACATGTTATAAAAACCCAAACCAGAACTGACGGTTTGGACCAACATCATGACAACGACAATAACCCAGCCGTAGTGACGTTTATTGGGTTGAAAGTCTTTGGGTTGGGTTGTGAGAGACACGATTATGGCAAGCCTTGTATTGGTTATGCCGCTCGGGCTGGGGCGACACTATAGAATCAGCACTGCAAAACGTCTATCTTTGCACACCAAAGCTAACAGCACATTTGGCACGTGTTAGCGACCTTGTGAGGTTCCATTGGCTGGGAAGTACCGCGAGGTTTATTGATAGACCGACTATATTTTCACTGGAGAGAAGTTTCATGGAGTTGAAGGACAAAATTATCGTAGTGACCGGTGGCGCAAGCGGCATAGGCCGTGAGATGTGCCGACGTTTCGCACGGGAAGGCGCGAAAAAAGTAGTCGTTGCAGACCTTAATGGCGAGGGCGCAGCCGCGGTTGCAGCCGAATTTGGCGGTTTCTCCATGGCTGTGGATGTGCGCAAGGAAAGCGAAATTGTCGAACTGATCAACACTACCGAAGCGCAATTTGGACCCATTGATCTATTTTGTTCTAATGCGGGTATCGGCATTGGCAAAAATATTGATGAACCCGATGAGGTTTGGCAGACCATTTGGGAGGTCAACACAATGGCTCATGTATGGGCAGCCCGCCACTTAGTACCCCTCATGATCGCTAGAGGCGGCGGCTACCTTCTAAACACGTCTTCAGCTGCCGGCTTACTGAACCAAATTGGTTCTGTTACCTATGCGGTCACCAAACACGCCGCTGTGGCTTTAGCGGAATGGTTGTCTATCACCTATGGCGACCAAGGTATTAAAGTTTCAGTACTCTGCCCTCAAGCCGTTAACACCCCATTAGTTGCCGGTGGCGCAGGCGTTGCTGGCGTCGATGGTATGATTGAACCAGAGGACGCCGTTGAAGCAGTAGTGGAGACCTTGCGCGAAGAAAAGTTTTTGGTCCTACCCCACCCTGAAGTTGCCGAATATATGAAGCGTAAATCCGCTGACTATGACCGTTGGCTGAAAGGAATGCGGCGTCTGCAGACTCAATACGTCGCAGACTAGTCTCCTATTCTCTTAGACCCAGTTCAGCCCTCAAGTGCCAACACACCGAGGGTTGAGCTGACTATTGCGCTTTGTCTAAATAACCATTCAGCCGCAGAGCCTCAATGAGACCCGTTAGAATAAGGTCTGAAACCACATGATCAAACAATTGCTCTTTATCAAATAAATGCGCAAAGCCACCTGTAGCAATGGTAAGCGGCGGATCGTCAGCAAACACTTCGGCAGTAATTCTACTGGTCAGCTCTCGCACCATACCCACATTGCTCCAGTACAAACCATTTTGAATACTTTCAATCGTAGTTTTACCAATAGACCGCTTTGCCGGCTTAATTTCAACAGAAGGTAATTTTGCAGTTTTCGCCTCCAGTGCTTCCATAGCCAAGCGCACGCCGGGAATAATATTGCCACCCAAAAATACGCGGTCCTTAGAGACCGCACAGACTGTGGTTGCCGTACCAAAATCAATAACAATTAAATTACGGTCGGGAAACATTTTTACCGCGCCCATAGCATCAGCAATTCGATCACTGCCCACTTCCTTAGGATCTTTGTAATCGATCTTCAAACCTGTTTTTAGTCCAGGACGCAACACCATCGGCTCTAAGTCAAAATATTTTTGACAACAGGACCAAAGGGTATAGTTCAGCTCCGGCACTACAGACGAAATAGCTATGGTTGCAATGTCTTCTGGCGCTATGCCGTTTTCACGCAAGGCACCGCGCAGAAAAACGCCAATCTCATCTGAAGACCCGCGAGCAGTGGACGCATAGCGAAACTGAATCACCAGTTTTTCATCCTCAAATACACCACAAAAAATTTGGCTGTTGCCAACATCAAGCACCAAAATCATATTGAACTCCCCTCTAATTCATTAGCCATTATTATCTCGACATCCCGCTTACAAAGCTTTCTGCCGCGGCCCCTTCTGCAGGCAAAGTCTTAGGCACCAAATTATCTATCAGGCGCACACTGTCACCCTGTGACGCAATTTCTATGGCACCAAACCGGCGCCCATATTGGGTTTTAATGTAAGCCACACCGCACCCTAAGGATTTGAGTTCGGCAATGGCCTCTTGATCAGAAGTTGCCTGATACAAAATCTGATTAAAACGCGCAGCCAAACTGCGAGCTGTTGGATCTAACCGCCGGTTGCGCGACGACATAGCCAGACCATCGCTTTCACGCAGAGTTTCACAACCAACAATCTGAATCGGCAAAAACAACCCCGCACACATATCTTTGATCAAAAGATATTGCTGATAGTCCTTGAGGCCAAAGTAAGCTTTCTCAGGCTGAACCAAATTCAGCAGCTTGAGCACGACAGTGAGCACACCAGTGAAGTGTCCAGGGCGGTCGCTACCGCACAGGTCGCGACTAAAAATATCTTCACGCATCTGAAAACGAAAGTCGTCCGGGTACATCTGCGAGTAATCTGGCATCAGCACAAGATCAACCCCAACAGACTGTGCAAGCTTCAGATCTTCTTCAATACTGGTAGGATAATTTTCCAAGTCTGCGTTGTTATTAAACTGGGTGGCATTGACAAAAATAGACAGTACTGTTGTCTCATTTTCAGCAACACTTCTGCGCAGAAGCGACAAGTGGCCCTCGTGCAGCGCGCCCATAGTCGGCACGAAACCCACGCTCCCGCCTACCTCGGCGCGGACCTGTCGCCAATGCTCAAGGTCGGTCACCAATTGCATCAGTAGACCTCTTTACAACTTGGAAAATGCCCATCCACTACGTCACTATGAAAATGATTAACAGCATGGCTGAGCTGGCCAAAGCCATCCATGTAGTGGCGCAAGAACTTTGGCTTAAACGCCTGCTGCATACCTAACAGATCTTGCAACACCAGCACTTGACCGTCCGTATGCGGTCCTGCACCGATACCAATAGTAGGGATATCTAACGCTTTGGAAATGCGTTCACCTAAATTTTGAGGAATACACTCAAGCACAAGGCTAAAGCAACCCGCGGCTTGCAGCGCCAAAGCATCGTCAAGAATGCGCTGGGCATCAGCCTCCATACGGCCCTGAACCTTATGCCCACCTAGGCCTTCAACAGACTGAGGGGTCAGACCTAAGTGGCCCATCACTGGCACACCGGACTCAACAATATGTGCGAGCAACGGCAATTGCCCTGCCGCGCCTTCAATTTTTATGGCATTGCTACCGGCCTGCATAAGCACCATGACCGCGTCCATAGCTTGACCAAGATCTTTACGCGCAGCCAAGAACGGCATATCACCAACAATAAATTTGTTTGGCGCACCGCGTTTCACAGCGGCAATGTGCGTGGCCATCATATCGACTGTTGCGTGTACGGTACTGGGGAAGCCGTGCATGACCATGGCTAGACTGTCACCCACCAGCAATGTATCTACCGTAGATTCGGCCAGAATTTGCGCCGACCAATAGTCGTAGCAAGTGACCATAGAAATTTTTTCGCCCGCCATTTTACGTTGACGGAAAGTTTGGATTTTCATTGCTCACCCCCGAATGGGCGCTGCAATGCATAGCACTGTTGCACTAGATTTCGCATTTTTTCTACCTGGTACCTGTCCGCAAGCGGATCAAGTCCTTGTTTTTACTGCTTATATCTCTAAATCTGGCGATCTGAAGATTACCCCTGAGTCTTCGTCTTCGCCCAGCTTGAACCAAAAGGTTGATCGCATGAGTGTCCATTCGAAGCTCAAGGGAAAATTACTATAGGCGTTGCTGGATGTCGAGCGTCCCAACAGCCTGAATATTCTGATTAATCTGAACGCCAAACGCCACGCCGCTGGAGTCAGCCGCCTTAGGGTCGCAGTAGCGAGAGAAGCCAGCCGAGGTTTTACATTTGATAACCGTTCATAGTGACAACCGCTTTACCCACAACCTGACGTTGTTCAAGCAAACGCATGGCTTCAACGGCTTTTTCTAGGGGCAACGCGTGGCTGATGTACGGATCAATCTCGCCCGCCTCTGCCATGGCATAAAGGCGCTGAGCGTTCTCAAGCCCCTTAACCGGATCTTGACGCCCGTACTCACCGGCGCGCACGCCAATGACAGAAATCTGTTTTATTAGAATTAAGTTAACAGGTGCCTGCGGCCAGCGCCCGCTGGTGAAGCCAATACTCAGTATTCGACCGCCCCAGTTGATGCAGCGCATACTTTCATCAAATACGTCGCCGCCGACCGGATCATAAATTACATCTGCGCCGCGGCCATCGGTTAACGCTTTTACCGTATCGCGAAAGCCACCTAAGCTGCCATCCTCCATGGTGTAGTTAATCACATGGTCTGCACCACGCGATGCAACCACCGCTAACTTATCGTCACGTCCGCCTGTGCCAATCACCTTAGCGCCGAAGTGCTTACCTAAATCTACAGCGGCCATACCCACGCCGCCGGTGGCGCCATGTACCAGCAAGGTTTCACCTTGTTCCAGATAGCCACGACGTTTCAGCGCAACATACGCGGTTAGGTAGGCGGTTTGATAAGACGCGCCCTTGGCGTAGCTCATGCCTTTGGGCAGCGGTTTAACTTGAGATTCATCCACCACCACGGCCTCAGCAAAGCCCCCATAACGCATGCCAACAATCACCGCGTCGCCTTCTTTAAAGCTGACACCGGGGCCACACGCTTCAATATCGCCAGCAGCTTCACCACCTGGCGCAAAGGGCAGCGGCGGCTTGAATTGGTACTTACCCTGAATCATAAGAAGGTCAGGAAAATTAACGGCGCAGGCTTTTAGCCGTACGCGGACTTGGCCTGGGCCGGGATCCGGCAATTCAATTTGCTGCAGCCCAACGCTGCCAATATCTTCAGCAATCTCTTTGCAAACTATGGCATTAACTTGCATTTTTTTGACTCAACAATTGAGTTAGGGCGCGCTTAGTCAGCACCTTCACTAAGTGGGCACGATATTCGGCTGAGGCGTGTATGTCGCTGTTAAACCCAGCATCGGGTACTTCAACATGGTCCAACACATCTACGCTAAGATCTTTCATCAGCTCATTTTCAATACCTATTGCACGACAGGCACAAGGGCCAGCGCCAGTGATACCCACACGAATTTTGCCTTGAAAGTCTGCTACCAATGCGCCAACAACCGCATAGCCTGAAGCCTGATTGCGAAATTTTGCATACGCTGCACGATCTGGCAGAGGGAACTCAATTCGGGTAATCAGCTCGCAGGGGTGCAAGGCTGTTTCAAAAAGGTCGAGAAAAAAGTCATCCCCAGCAATGCTGCGCGATTGAGTGACAACTGTGCCACCCAAACCAATAAGCGCAGCCGGATAATCTGCTGCCGGATCGCTGTTAGCGATGGAGCCGCCAATTGTGCCTCTATTGCGTACTTGGTTGTCGCCAATGGTTGCGGCCAACTGAGCCAGTACCGGCAGATGCAGCTTTATCAGAGGGTGAGTTGCTACTTCGTTGTGGGTCGTCAGCGCGCCAATACTCAAGCCCGCCTCGCTCAAGGCAATACCTTTGAGCACATCTAATCCAGACAGATCTATTACGTCAGTGGGCGCGGCCAAGCGTTGCTTCATAGTTGGAATAAGTGTCATGCCGCCGGCTAAAAATATTGGGTCATCGGCACCCTTGAATAGATCTAGCGCTTGATCTAACGCTGTAGGTTTGTGGTAATCAAATGAATACATTTATGGTAAAACCTTTCGCTTAAATTTGGTTTTCTTAAACTGGACTTTATAATTCTAACTAAACTGTTAAGTTTTATCGACAACAGACTCAATTGCGCTGACAATATTGTGATAACCCGTACAACGGCAAAGGTTACCCTCAAGGCCTTGACGGATTTTTTCTCGATCTAAATTGTCTTCATGGGTGACAAGATCGATGGCTTGCATAATCATTCCTGGCGTACAAAAACCGCACTGCAAAGCGTGGTGTTCACGAAAGGCGGTTTGCATTGGGTGAAGATTGTCCACCTCGCCAATACCTTCGATGGTAACCACTTTAGCGTCAGCAACTTGAACAGCAAGCACTGCACAAGACTTAACTGCACGACCATCCAAATGCACTGTGCAGGCCCCACACTGAGATGTATCGCAACCTACATGGGCACCTGTTAAGTGCAAATTTTCACGTAATACAGTTACCAGCAACGTATTGGGCTCAATCACCACTTCGTGGACGGTATTGTTTACGTCGATTTCAATTTTCAAAAAACGCTCCAAACCCTATAAATGGCGGGTCATCCGCCTTTAGAGAGACATCCTTAGCCTGGCTAGATAGTGTAGCTAAATAGCCAACACCATAGCCACAGCCAACACAACAAATGCAGTAGCCCAAATAAATAACATGCCGTCGTTAGCACGTTCAATATTGCCATCTGCGTCTTTCTTTGGCGCAGACCCTTGAGGTTGTGGCCCGCCTTGTAGTTGTTGCTCAAAAGCCGAGAAGAAGTCATCAGACATCTTGCGTGCAGCACTGTCCACTAGCCTACTGCCTACTTGCGCTAACTTCCCCCCCACAGAGGCGGTGACTGCATAAGTTAAGTTGGTTGCAACCTTGCCGTCGATACCCGCTAAAGCAACTTTAGCCTCACCTTTGGCAACCCCTGCCCCCCCTTTAACTTCGCCTTTCAAGGTGTAGCTATTAGGCGCTTGAATGTCCTCAAGGGAAATATTCACTTGGAATGTGGCGTTTACTGGCCCCACTTTGGCTTTCACTGAGGCAGCAAAATTATGCTCGTCTAGTTGCTCTATAGACTGACAGCCTGGGATACAGGCAGCCAATACATTTACGTCATTGAGTCCTGCCCATACCTCTTCAATAGGGCAGGGAATTTCATAGGTTCCGCTTTGTTCCACGATTTTCCTTAAAGTTCTTAAACCTTTTAAATACAAAAAGTCCTTTATTTAAAAGGTCATTTCCACAATAGCCATAAGCAAGGCCCAAGCCTTGCCTATCGCTGATATACAGTCTTAAACCGGCTCGCCTAGTGCACGCGCGCGGTCAATACGACTGGCTTCATCATCAGCCAAGTAGCGCGAAGCCAGCAGCAACATCACAACACTTAATGCAAAAGGTGCCAAGCCCCAGGCCATAGCCGTCTGCAAAGCAAATTTACTCTCAGTACCAGCTGCGATATACAAATCACTGAACTGCCCAATTAGGAATGGGCCTAAGGCCAAACCGACAAAGGTGTTCATCAGCAAATAGTAAGCAGACGCTGTTGCACGCATTCTCGGCATCACTAAGTCATTAGCAGTACTGGCTGCGCAACCTATCCAAGCCGGAGAGATGACACTGAACAAGAACGAGTAAAAATACGCTGCCGCAATACTTTCTGTATACAAAAAACCAAATATGCAGGGCACGGCAAAAAACGGAATAATCAAGCCGACATAAAGTCGCGCGTTGACATATTTGGTTTTGAAATAGTCGGCCAAAATGCCACCTAGAACAATACCGATAAAACCGCCAATGGCAGAACCCATGCCTAAATATAGGCCAGCATCTGCAATACTTTCACCATGGAAACGCTGCATAAACGGCGGCGACCAAAAACCAAGGCCGTAGGTCACAAAAGAAATTGCTGGGAAACCAATGGTGGAGAATATAAAGGCTTTAGATTGGAACATCATGCCAAAGCACGCAGGATCCGTGAGCTTAAGATAGTGAATCCACGTGGCGGTGATATAGACACCAATACCCAGTGCAATCCATTGCAACAATGTGGGCATTAAGACATATAGTCCGTAAAAGAGTAGCCCTATCAGAGTTGCAACAATCAGATTGATGACTACTGCTCGCAGGCCGCCAGCCACATAAAGACTGACAATCGAAAAGCCTGGAAGCACACTCATCAACGACTTACCGGCAGCCTGAAAGGGGGCAGGGTGTTGTGGCGTCAGTATGCCCTCACTGGCACCCTTTACCGGTTCACGCAGAGTCCAAACCCAAATAGCCATAAATATACCTGGGACACCTACGGCAAGAAACGCCGCCTGCCAAGCCTTAATGCCCAGTGGTGCAAGAGTAGGATCTGGATACCAGCCATGCCAGCTGTGCACAATTGCGCCGCCGAGGAATAAGCCGATACCCGAGCCTAGGTAGATACCACTAGAGTAAATGGCTAACACCGTTGCTCTGACTTTCGGCGAAAAATAGTCCGAGAGCATGGAAAAGGCGGCCGGGGTAGCGCTCGCTTCACCTACACCCACACCAAACCTGCAAAATGCGAGGCTGCCAAAGTTCTGCGCGAAGCCTGACATAGCGGTCATCAAACTCCAGAACGACAAGCCCATAGAAATTAATTTTTTGCGATTCCACATGTCCGCCAAGCGGCCTAGGGGAATACCAAAGACCGCATAAAACACGGCGAAGGCGGTACCGTATAGAAAACCAATTTCGGCGTCTCCTATACCCAAATCTGCCTTAATCTCCTCGGCCAAAATCGACAAAATCTGGCGATCAATAAAGTTAAATATGTAAACTATGATCAGCACGAACAAAACGTACTTGGCGTAGCGAGCACTCGATGCTTGCTCGGCTTCCGCTGCAGCCTGTTGCTCCGCAGACATCACGTTCTCAGCCTCTTCACTCTCGTTACGATCCAACTAGATTCTCCCCATTCCAATGTTCTAACACGGTAAAACTGTGCACATCATTGCGTTTAAGTTTAGTTAACTGCTTAACCGGCTGACCCAAAGGAATCATCGCGGCAAAAGCCATTTCTTCGGGCACACCAATAAGCTCACGGAGCTTGTCTTCCTGCCCGGCGGCAAAGGTAGTTAACGTGCCGCCCAAACCCTCGCTTCGAGCAGCAAGCAAAATATTCCAAACAAAGGGATAAATCGAAGCTCCAGAAATCACCCCTACTCGGTCTAGGCCACTGTCGAAAGAGGCAATCACTGAGAGGTCTACAAAGACTAACAATATAACGGGCGCTTGGGTTAAGTTGTCGAGCATTTGTTGGGGAACAGCCGTGTTTTCTACGTCAGCGTCACTTACTTGACTGGGATTAATGGTATTAAACGGCGCTTCACCCGCCTTAACTTGGGCAACATAGCGCTGCATGCTCGGCGCCATGATGTCTGCTAACCCTTGGCGAGTAGCGTCATTGCGCACCACTACTACCTTCCAACCTTGTCGATTACCCCCACTAGGCGCAAACCGTGCATTTTCCAAAATGCGCTGCAGCATGGCGTCTGTAACCGGCATATCGGTAAACTCACGCGCGGCAAAAGTGGTACGCATTACTTCATAAAGTTCCATTAGTGCTGTCTCTCCCAAAATTCTTCACTATCGGTGCGGCTATTTAAATTCGCAGCGGTTATCCACTGGTAAACACATACCGCCCGAGGGTATTGAGCCAAAACGGCGTCGCCTGCTGCGCCTGCCGCAACAGCAAGTAACTGACCAAAGTATGAGCACGCACCTTAGCCCATGAACACCGCCGGGTGAATCATTTCCGCGCTAAACTGGCGGCTAGCACGCATTAACGACGGTTATTTATGCGACACTAAAGCGCAATTTTCGCAATCTGGGAACATTAAAAACCGATGGCAACTACACTTTTATTTAACAAACCCTTCGACGTTTTGTGTCAATTCACTGACGATCAACAGCGCCAATGCCTTGCCGATTTTATTGATACACCTGGGGTCTACGCAGCAGGACGACTAGATCGAGACAGCGAAGGTTTGTTAGTGCTCACTGATGACGGTGTGTTGAATCAGAAAATCACCCACCCCAAAGGCAAGATGAGTAAGACCTACTGGGTGCAGGTGGAGGGTGCGCCGGAGGCGGCAGACCTGCAGCCGCTGATTGATGGCATGGAATTGAAAGATGGTCTAAGCCTGCCCGTGCGCTGGGCTTTTGGTCGCCAGCCACACGAAACCATAGATGTTTGGCCACGCCAGCCACCTATTCGCCAACGCAAAAATATACCCACCACCTGGCTCACCTTAACTTTGAAGGAAGGACGAAACAGACAGGTGCGACGCATGTGCGCAGGCCTAGGCTTTCCTGTTTTGCGCCTGATCCGATATCGAGTTGGGTCGTGGACAATAGATGGCATTGCCCCAGGAGAGTTTACGCCGGTTTAGGCCTCTATTTGTGCTTTTGTCTGTAGGTCGTCTGCGCGTCGTCGAACCGTCGTCTGCGCGTTTTCTATGACTGTGGTTCAGCGGGTAACTGGCCAGCAAAGGCGAGCTCGGAGAAGGCTTTACGTGGGCTAGGCACTTCGCGGTCTTGCAGGGGTTGGGGTAAGTCTTGTTTATCTCCAGGATGCCCTACTGCAACCATTGCCTGAAGCTTATAGACCTCACCTAAATTCAGTACCGCCGGTGCCTGATCATGCTCCACACCCCACATTGCGTGGGTCACTAAGCCCATGCTTTGGGCCTGCAAGGCAAAACTCATCCAAGCACTGCCAGTGTCAAAACCATACGTAGGGGCTGGCGCGTCGTTATGTTCGAAAGTAGTTCGCGCAACAATGGCCACCAAGACGCCGGCATCTTTTGCCCAGGCTTGGTTCATATCCATAATGAGGTCAAACATTGGCTGCCATTGGGGCGTATCCCGCAACGCGTAAATAAAACGCCAAGGTTGAGAGTTAAAACAGGAAGGGGCCCAACGAGCAGCTTCAACTAACTGCTCGATCTCGCCGAGAGTGACCGCTTCGCCACTCATGGCTCGAGGCGACCAGCGGCGGATAAATTGGCTATCCGCTTCGGCCTCAGGACTGCGGGTGAGTAAAACGTCTGTATCTAATGTGGACATAACCTTTCCTCACCCGGACTAGAGTATGAGCTAGTCCTAAGATTTATCTAAGATCTGCTACTCGTTCTAGTACTAGTTCTAATGCTCGTTCTAAAACTAGGTCTTAAACTCAGCAACTACCGCCGCAATAGACTGCTTAGCATCGCCAAACAGCATCCGTGTGTTGTCGCCAAAGAACAATGGGTTATCTACACCAGAGAATCCTGAAGCCATAGAACGCTTAAGTACAAACACCGTTTGCGCTTGGTCTACATTGATAATCGGCATGCCGTAGATTGGGCTGTTCTCATCGTTACGCGCCGCAGGGTTAACTACGTCATTAGCACCAATAACAACTGCCACATCGACTTTGTCTATGCGTGGATTGATGTCTTCCATTTCAACCAACTGGTCATAAGGCACGTTAGCTTCAGCCAACAGTACGTTCATGTGTCCTGGCATACGCCCAGCAACTGGGTGAATGGCGTAGGTCACTTCCGCACCATTCTTTTCTAACAGCTCTCCCAACTCGCGCACTACGTGCTGAGCCTGGGCTACCGCCATGCCATATCCTGGTACAAATGAAACCGACTGAGCCGCTTCAAGAATAAGAAACGCATCTTCGCTGTTAATTGGCTTAACTTCGCCCTCGACCTTAGTCGCCTCTTTCACTGCGCCGAAGCCAGAAAACAGCACGTGGCCCAACGAGCGATTCATCGCCTTACACATAATGTTTGTCAAGATAATGCCAGCTGCGCCAACCATAGATCCTGCAACAATCAGAATGTTGTTATTAATTGCGAAACCAGCCGCACAAGCCGCTAAGCCCGAGTAGCTGTTAAGCAGTGAAATAACCACGGGCATGTCTGCGCCGCCAATTGGCAGTACAGCCATTACACCGAAGATAAGTGCCAACGCGATAACTGCATAAAGGTAAGGCGAATCTACCGCAGGCTCTAAACAGAACATTACTGAGCAAACAACAATTGCCACTAAAATCAGTGCGTTAACAAAACGCTGAGCGCCAAATACAACCGCTGCGGAGTTAATGACTTCGGACAACTTACCCCAAGCCAAGATACTGCCACTGAAGGTCATGCCGCCAATTAGAATGGAAAGCAAAATTGTGATGTCAGTAAACGTAGTGTTACCTACATTGTATAAAGCAGCCCAACCCACCATTAAGCTGGCAATACCGCCAGAGCCGTTAAACAGTGCAACCATTTCTGGCATGCTGGTCATTTCAACTTTCTGCGCGGTGATTGCACCCACTAATGAGCCCACTAGAATTGCGCCAATAATCCATTCCCAAGGAAGAATGTCTTTATTGAACAAGGTCACAACCACTGCAATTAACATGGCTATAGATGACAGCTTGTTGCCTCTAACCGCAGTAGCTGGAGAACCCAACTGCTTGAGGCCAAAGATAAATAGAGCGGCAGAAACCACATACCATAAGTTAATAATTTCTAAGCTCATGATTTGCCTCCACTCTGGTCAACATCTTTCTTCTTGAACATGCTCAGCATTCTATTGGTCACCATGTAGCCGCCGACCACGTTAATGGTGGCAAACATCACCGCTGCTGCGCCCAAAATAGTCGCCAGCATGTCAGTGCCTTCAGTGCCAGAACTGGCAGAGATCAATGCACCCACAATGGTGATACCAGAAATTGCATTGGCACCAGACATTAAAGGTGTGTGTAAGGTGGCAGGCACCTTAGAAATCAATTCGAAGCCCAAGAATATGGACAACATAAGTATCAACGCTAAAAAGACAGCATCCATGATTACGCTCCGCTATATATGTTTTTGATGGTCTCGTTAACCACAGCGCCATCACGAGTAATGACACAGCTTTGAACGATTTCGTCTTCAGGATCTAAGTTCAGCTGCTTCGCCTCTTCATCCCAAAATTCTTGCAAAAGGTTCACCAAGTTATTGGAGTACATTTCGCTGGCATTGCGTGCCACTTCGCCTGGTAGGTTGCCCTGACCAATAATTTTCACGCCGTTGATTTCAACGGTTTCGTTAAGCACAGAGCCTTCAACATTGCCGCCGGTCTCTACCGCCATGTCAACAATCACGCTGCCTGGCTGCATAGATTCGATCATGTCGCGGTCAATCAACTGAGGTGCTGGACGACCAAATAATTGAGCTGTAGTAATCACCACATCTGACTGGCTGATCACCTGCTTTTGCCCTTCACGTTGAATTGCCATTTGCTCAGGCGTCAACGCCTTCGCGTAGCCTTGGTCAGTTTGGCCTGTGTCGCCTAAATCTATTTCAACAAACTTGGCACCAAGCGACTGCACTTGTTCGGCAACAACCGGACGCGTATCGAAGGCTTCAACCCGAGCACCAAGGCGCTTGGCTGTAGCAATCGCTTGCAGACCCGCAACACCCGCGCCAATAACAAATACGCGCGCTGGTCTGATGGTGCCTGAAGGCGTCATCATCATGGGCATGATCTTAGGCGAATGGAAAGCCGCCTGAATAACGGTTACATACCCTGCAAGGTTCGCTTGAGAGGACAGAGCGTCCATTTTCTGCGCCCGCGTACTACGCGGCACCATTTCCATTGAAATGGCAGTAGCACCCTGAGTTGCAAGTGACTCGACAAGCGTCTTTTCATTAAATGGATCAAGAAAGCTTATGGTGACTGCACCAGATTTCAGCAGGCTGACTTCAGCAGCGTCTGGCTTGCGCACACAAATGAGTAGATCTGCTGCGGCAATTACGTCTGCGCGCGGGGCGAGGGTCACACCGGCATCAGTGAACAAAGCGTCACTGAACCCAGATGCTGCTCCAGCACCGCTTTCCATGCTTATGGAAAAACCGAGTTTAATTAATTTACTAGCATTAGCCGGTACCAGTGCACAACGCACTTCGCCAGGCCAGGTTTCCTTCGGCACTCCAATTTGCATAAAGCCCCCTAAAATTTGGTTAATAACTGTGTGTCGAAGTACAACCTGCATTTACTCTGCAGTAATCTTTGACGGCCTATATCCAAGGTCAGTGTACTGAATAAGTATGACCCCGACATCCTAGCGGCGGCAAGTTACCAGCACATCCAAGTGAAGAAAATGGAATAACTCACAAGCAATACATTCCATTTAAGAATTTATCAAAAATGCGGCAAACGCCGCTAATCTGCCAACGCTTTAGACCACCATCTGGAAAAAACTTCCGCCAAGCCGCAACAACGACAACGGACGCGGCAAACAAACAAACCAATAGTCGATATAGATCCTTGCATCAGAAGACTAGGCTCACCACAATCTGCTGCTCTTATGCACTCATGTAATTAAGCCTAGCCACTCAGTTTGAGCAATGGGCCGCAACAGGTACACAAAGGATATGGCGCGTAAATCAATTACTAATAAGGCTGCACTAATAGCGGTGACCAGCGCTTTTATTGTAGGCATGTTCGCCACCTTGGCTATCAGGCCCGTTAACCCAACCGCTGTAATGACCGCTGATAACGGTCAGGCGGCCCAAGTACGCCTCAACTGGCGGGTGCCTATTGTCTTTCCAAGGACCATGCCCGTGCTTGGCGAAAATCCGGTTTACCTCGCCAACATGATTGAGCAAGCCAGTAACGGCAGCATCAAGTTCAACCTATTTGATCCAGGCGAAATTGCACCAGCCTTTGCGATCACCGACGCCGTGCGCGATGGCAAGGTACCCGCTGGATACACATGGCTGGGCTACGACCAAGGCAAGATCCCATCATCACCTCTTATTTCAGCGGTGCCCTTTGGCATGGAGCCTTGGGAGTACAGTGCTTGGTGGTATGAAGCGGGCGGGCGTGAACTCACCGAAAACCTTTATGTAGCACACAACCTTATGCCCCTTTACTGCGGCATGACTGGGCCCGAAACCGCCGGCTGGTTCCGAGAAAGAATTGAAACGCTGGAAGATGTTCAGGGATTGAAAATTCGTTTTGCTGGCCTTGGCGGAAAAGTGATCGAACGTCTTGGCGCAAGCGTCACCATGATTCCGGGCGGCGAAATATTTCAGGCGCTGGAGAAAGGCGCAATTGATGCAACGGAATTTGCTCTACCTATTGTTGACCAATCCTTAGGGTTTAACCGTGTGGCAAAGTTCAATTACTACCCTGGCTGGCACCAACCGTTTACTGCCTCGCATTTAGTGGTCAACTTGGGAGTATGGCGGCAGCTTTCTAACGCTGATCAATCTTTGATAGAACTCGGTTGCACCGCAGCCGTAACCCGTAATCTGGCTCAAGCCGAAGCGTTGCAAGGCGATGTGATCGCAGGCTTTGCCGACATTGGCGTTTCTGCGGAGATTTTACCGGAACCTTTATTAAGAGAACTAAATCGCGTGGCGGATGAAATTCTCGACGAGGAAGCCGCCAAAGATGCGGACTTCGCAGAAATTCTAGCTTCTCAACGGGCTTTCCGTAAAAGCTACGCCGAATGGAAATCTCGCGCCTATCTGCCTAGAGACTTCTAATGCGCGTCGACACTCTGCCCCATACCTACCTTTCTAGGCGCATCGACAATTTTGTCCAGCGTATTGGACAAACACTTTCCTATATCTGGTTGGCGCTTTTATTTGTCATCGTCATCAATGTGCTGATGCGCTATTTGTTCAGCGAAGGCCGTATAGAATTAGAAGAACTACAGTGGCACTTATATTCCGTTGGTTTTTTGCTGGGCATGAGCTACGCCTATCAGGCAGATGTGCATATTCGCGTGGACGTTTTGCATGAGCGCTTCAGTCCACAGCTGCGTGCATGGATTGAACTGTATGGCATTTTACTTTTCCTCATACCCTTCATTGCGTTGATCCTGATTTACAGCGTGCAATTCGTCTCGTCTTCTTTTGGGGTCGGCGAAGTATCGCCCTCACCCGGCGGCCTGCCCTATCGTTGGGCCATTAAAGCAATACTCCCCCTAGGCTTTGCGTTACTCCTGTTGACCGTTTTCGCACGGCTGATCAGAGTCTGGTATTTCCTCTTTATTGACTATGAGGAACAGGGTAACGAGGGCGGTGCAGTACTCACGAAAGGAACCCCGAAAAATACAGCCGCACCTTTAACAACAAACAACTCACAAGCTGAGGAAATATATGGCCGCTAATGAAGTGCTTGCAGTGATGATGTTTGTTAGTTTCATCGCCTTAGTTTTCACCGGCTTTCCAGTAGCGTGGCTGTTGGGCGGTCTGGCTATTCTCTTTAGCGCGTTAGCCGTTGTCCTTGAAGCCGACTTCAATCTGGCCATTGGCATGGACTGGAACTACACCTCATTAACTGTGGAACGCATATGGAATGTCATGGAAAACTGGGTCATGGTGGCCTTGCCCATGTTCATTCTCATGGGCCTATTACTTGACCGTTCAGGTATCGCCAACCAACTGATGATCAGCTTTGCTCGGTTATTTGGCGGACTCCGCGGGGGCTTGGCCATCACCGTGACGGTAATTGGGCTTTTGCTGGCAGCAACTACCGGCATCATCGGCGCGTCAGTTGTACTACTGGCGCTACTCGGTCTACCGGTGATGATGCAGCAGGGTTACGACAAATCTTTTGCCGCAGGCACGGTCTGCGCAGTAGGCACGCTAGGCATATTGATTCCACCCAGCATCATGCTGGTGCTTATGGCCGACCGCATGTCTATGAGTGTCGGCGACCTTTTCCTCGGCGCGGTATTTCCCGGTGCCCTGCTAGGCGGCCTTTATATTCTTTATATTTTGCTCGTGGGTTGGCTGTCACCAGAAAAAGCCCCGGCAGCGCCTACCCAACCCTTTGATTGGCAGGCGGTGAAAGATTTGTTTCTCGCCATACTGCCGCCAGCATTCCTTATTCTGGCTGTGCTTGGCAGTATTTTCTTTGGCCTAGCGACCCCCACAGAAGCTGCGGGTGTAGGCGCCGCCGGAGCGCTGCTGTTAGCTGTGGTAAAAGGCCAAATGTCAAAAACCGTCATCCGTGAGGTGCTCCATGAGACCACCAAAACCACTGCCTATATCTTTGCGGTGTTACTTGGCGCTACTGCGTTCTCATTGGTCTTACGCGGCCTTGGCGGCGACGAGCTAATAGAGGGTGTGCTGCTCAATTTACCCTTCGAGCCTACGGGCATCATGATCTGTATTTTACTTGCGACCTTCTTGCTCGGCTTCTTCTTAGACTGGATCGAGTTAACGCTGATTGTTCTGCCATTGGTTTCCCCTGTTGTAACCGGCCTTGGTTTCGACCCAATTTGGTTCACGATTCTTTTCGCCGTCTGCCTGCAAACGAGTTTCTTAACACCGCCAGTGGGCTTCGCTATTTTTTACCTCAAGGGTGTAGCCCCCGAGGGCATAGATGTGACCACTATTTACAAAGGTGTGGTGCCTTTTATTGCGCTGCAGGTTTTAGGCATGTTAATCATCTTCAACTGGCAGGCTGTAGTCACATGGCTACCCGCCCAAGCCTACGGATAGCGCGTAGATTCACCCTGAACGGTAGACGCGAGTTCTTGCCCAAATCCGGTTTAGTTCTGGTTTAGTTTTGGCAAATCCTTTTATTTTTCTCCAGAGCATAGGCAGCAGGTTAAATTCCAGCGACAATACGCCCTCTACATTTGGCGCCTATTACTAAGGAAATCAAGATGCCCGCTTATCAAGTCACAGCACGCAATTTCAGCACCGCAAGCGAAAACCGAATGCACAGTAATGCCGTCGCCCAGAGCCATGGCTTTAAAGGTGCGCTGGTTCCTGGCGTGGCCGTTTATGGACACCTAGTGCAGCCGTTAGTGGAAAAATTTGGTAGCCAGTGGTTAGGGCAAAGCCAGACAGCACTGCGGTTACTTAAGCCTGCCTATGATGGCGATGAACTGAATATTGTTCTGAGCGAAGAAACTCAGGGTCAGTACAGGGTCACTTGCCACAACCAAGATGAATTGCTGTTAGCAGAAATTATGGCTGGGCCAATGCCACCAATGCCTGCTGACATCGGCTTAGGCGGCCCGGCTAAAGCAACGCCAAAAGTCGAGATTAACTGGGACAACGTGGTACCAGCTGAAGTTTTTGTTGAGAAGACTTGGTCACTGAGTGAAGCTGAGAACAACCGCTATTGTGCCGAGATAAGCGACCATGACCCCGTATATGACGAGCACATTCACCCTCACTATCTTTTATCGTTAGCCAACTATTGCCTGATGGAAGAATACCAAATGCCCGCGTGGATTCATGCCAGTTCAATTACTAACCATAGAGCTGCATTGAAGGTAGGAGATATGATCACCAGCAAAACCGTGGTGAAAGAAAAATTTGAGCGTAAAGGCCATCAATTTATCACCCTCCACATTACCTATTGGAGAGGTGAAGCGCTCACCACTGACATTCTGCATACCGCCATATTCAGGATCGCAGAATAAATATGCGGATAGCCGTTTTAGCCTCCCACGAAGGCAGCACCCTGCAGGCCGTTATTGATGCATGTAGCGAACAAAAAATAGACGCCACGGTGGCACTGGTGATCAGTAATAACAGTTCATCTGGCGCTTTACGCCGCGCCGCCCTAGCAAATGTGCAGCACCAACATATCAGTTCGAAAACCCATGGCGACGACAATGGAGCAGACAACGCAATGCTCAAGGCTTGCCTGGACCAGCAAATTGATTTGATCTTATTACTCGGATACATGAAAAAACTTGGCCCGCAAACACTGGCGGCCTTCGGCGGTAAAATACTCAATACCCACCCTGCACTGCTGCCCAAATTTGGTGGCCAAGGTTTTTTTGGACGCAAAGTCCACGAAGCGGTTATTGCAGCAGGCGAGGTTGAGAGTGGGGCAAGCGTGCATTTCGTGGATACCGATTACGATACCGGGCCGATTGTGGCTCAGGTAAAAGTGGCCGTTAGCCCTACGGACGACGCACAAACTCTGGAAAAGCGCGTAAAAGACGCCGAGAAAGAGTTGTTAGTGACGACCCTAAGAGAGCTGGCGGCACAATACGCGCAGACATAAGGCGCGCCTACTGACCACTGACCACTGACCACTGACCACTGACCACTGACCACAATACCTGTCGCAGTTCACCGCAACCAAGCAGTGACTGTAGTGGTCTATTGATGGGTTACAAGTAGGCGAACCGAGTCCACAGAATCTGAGATTCTAATCAGCTAGAATGACCAACGCTTGCTCATGTAACTGGATATTGGCGGAGGCAATAATATCTCCGCCCATACTTGGATTGTCACCACTCCAAGTAGTCACCACCCCACCGGCGCCTCTAACAATGGGGATCAAGGCCTGAATGTCATAGGCGTTAAGACGACCCTCAACACCAAAATCAATCTGGCCCATGGCAACCATGCCGAAAAGATAGCAATCGCCGCCTACTTTATGCATGCGCACGTTCTCGCGCAGTTGGCCGTAACCAAATAACTGTTGGGGAGAGAACCAAGTGGTTCCAGTGGTAGTCATAGTTGCTTCAGCAATGCTGGCACATTGGCTGGTATGCAGTTGCTGGGTTATGTCCCCGCGCTGCATCCACGCGGTATCGCCATCACCAAAAAATAGCTCGTCGGTGTAGGGTTGATACATCACCCCCACAATGGGGTTTTCTCCGTCAAACAATGCCAGCAGTATGCCCCAGTGCAACATACCGCTCATAAACGCACGGGTACCGTCGATAGGATCTATCACCCATGTAAGGCCATTGCCGGCTTTTAAACCGAACTCTTCGCCATAAATACCGTGTTCAGGATAAGTCTCCTCAATGGCCTTACGAATTGCAGTTTCAGCACCCTGATCAGCCGCTGTGACAGGATCAAACCCCTTATCTTCCACCTTATTTTGCGCACTGATTGAGGTGCGAAAGTGAGGCAACACCACTGCGCCAGCTAAGCGAGCAGCCTGCTGTGCAAATTGCAGGAATTCATGACGCTGCTCGCTGGAAACGAACACGGCTGGCGTATAGCCAAAGGAGCTGGTCATAGGAGAGTCCAAGAGAATTTGCAAGGTCACATGGTACGCAGGAATGAGGCTGCCTTCTAGCTGAAATGGCACCTCACCCCAACAACAACAAATCGGTTACATTTCTCTGCTATTTCACCCCCTTTGCACACCTAGCCGTGCGATACTTTTAATCATGTCTAACCATGATTTAACCCAAGGCCGAGTTTCAACCTCTCTAGCCAAACTAACTGCGCCTATGATGATGGGGGTTTCGTCGAGCATCGTGGTGCAAACCCTAGAGATGGGGTTTATCGGACAATTGGGTACGGCTTATGTCGCCGCCATTACATTTACCTTTCCTTTGGTGATGATCCTCACCAGCATCGCCTTGGGCATCAGTATTGGCACCTCGTCTGTTATCGCGCGAAGCGTGGGCAGCAAACAATACTCAAACACTAGCGGCAGCGAACCTGCTGATGCGAATGATGTACCTCGTCTGGGTACCCATAGTCTTATTTTAGTCTTTGTCGCCATGGTGGTCATTGCAGCGCTCTGCTGGTTAATTATTGACCCACTGTTTCTCGCCATGGGTGCAGAACCAGAAATGCTGCCCCTCATTCATAGCTACTTAGATATTTATCTGCCCGGCAGCGTGCTGTTCACCACGGCCATGATTTGCGGCAGTATCATGCGCGCCAACGGCAGCGCTGCCATCCCCGGCATTATAATGACGGTGGGTTCCGTGATTAATCTAATCCTTGACCCTTTTCTTATCTTCGGATGGTTTGGACTACCCGCCATGGAACTGGCTGGCGCAGCCACGGCCATGACCTTGACAAGATTTTTAACGCTCGTGGTCACCCTTTGGTACGTGTATCACGGCTCGATGGTTTTAACTAAAGACGTGTTCAAAGGTTGGTGGACCTCCACCAAACGGATACTGCACATTGGCGTACCGGCCATTGCAACCAACCTTATCGGTCCATTTACAGCGGCCTACATTACGTTTCTGATTGCAGACTACGGCCAAGATGCAGTGGCTGGCTTTGGTGTCGCAGGCAGACTTGAGGCATTAGCTGCCATGCTGATGTTTGCATTGTCCGGGTCAATTGGCCCCTTCGTGGGACAAAATTGGGGCGCGCGCGAGTTCAATCGCGTACGTCGCGGCGTAAACGTAAGTTACATTTTCAGTTTGAGTTGGGGCTTTATAGTCGCTGTGCCCCTTTTCTTTTTCGGTGAAGACATTGCACGGCTCATAGATGCAAAACCTGAAGTGGTTAAAGTTGCGGGTATTTATTTAGCACTGGTGCCCTGGAGTTATGGTCTGTGGGGGGTGCTTATGATGTCCAGCGCGTCCTTCAATGCATTGGGTAAACCGCTGCCCAGTACTGCGTTGTCCTTCGCAAGAATGATTGTGGTCTATGTGCCACTGGCAACTTTCCTCAACGACACAATGGGTTACGTTGGCATTTTTGTCGCCACTCTTATTAGCAACGCACTGTTTGGTGTGGTGAGTTGGAAATGGTTCAGCGTCAGACTGGCCAATATGACAAAGATGATAAAAACTCAATCCGTGAGCGCGTAAGGTCGACCTATGACACTGACAACCCGTCCCTCGCAAACTGAAAACGACCCTCTCAGGTCGCCTATTTTCTGCTCCGCGTTGTATCCGCTCACAACCTCACTCAAGCCAGGATTCCTGCAATGTATTTAAGACGCTTACTCACCATCTCCGTCCTGATTGTTGCAACAATCGTCGCTGTTACCTTAGCGCCAGTTGTCCTTGTCTCTGCCTTCGTTATGAGTTTTTTTCCTAAGTTCAAAACCACCCCTCAAGCCATGGCCTTTATTTATGGCTTTATCGGCTATGAGTGGATTGGATTAAGTAAATTTGCCTGGGTCTGGGTGCGCTACCACGATATAGAAGAGCGTATGCGCAAAGACCGCGACATTCAGTTTTGGTGGGGACGCTCGTTATTTGAAATGGGCAAACGACTGTTCAAGCTCAGAATTGAAGTCACTGGCGAAGATGCCATAGAGGGCAATTGCGCTTTGGTCTTGTGCCGCCATACCAGCATGGCCGATACAGTTCTGCCGCTACTGTTTTTTGGTCAAGCTCGCGCAGAGGGGTTGCGCTACGTACTGAAACAAGAACTGCGCCTGCTGCCTTGTTTAGATATTGGTGGCCACAGGTTACCCAATGTTTTTGTTGATCGCTCCGGCAGCGATTCCGCCAAAGCCATTAAAGATGTGACTGAATTGATGCAGCAGGCACCGGCAGATCAGTCGGTACTGATTTACCCAGAGGGCACCCGTTTCACCCGCAACAAACATCAACAGTTAGCAGCCAAGCACCCAAACCTAAAGGATCAGCTTGAACGGTGGCCAGATCTTCTACCCCTCAGATTAGGTGGCGTTCGCGGCATGCTGGATGCAAATCCTGGCAAAGACTTAGTGTTTCTTGCCCATGCGGGTTTTGAGGGTTCTGCGGATATCCATGACCTACTCAGCGGTGGTTGGTTAAACCAACATGTACGCATTCACTTTTGGCGTATTCCGTTTGCGCAATTGCCAAAAGACGACCCTACCGAATATCTATTTGCCCAGTGGGATATTATGCAAGCCAATGCGGAAAGGTTAGAGCAAGAAGTGAGACAAGGCATGGCAACAAACTGAGACTACTTCTAAGAGGGTGCCTTGGCTGAGTAAGCACGCACTTTACCCAACAACTCTTTAGCCAGTTCATCTAGCCTCTCAACAGTTTTAGGTACTGGCCTTATTTTCGCTATACAAGATTCTTGTATAGCACTGCATATATGGTGCAATTCATCGAAGCCATAGCCGGAAAAGACACCTGACAATGTGTGGCAAGCCCTATCAACTTTGACAAAGTCATCGGCCGCCAATCCGCTATTTACCTCTTCAAGGCGCGCCTCAACCTCAATAGCAAATACTGCCAGCGCTTCTCGGAAGGCAGTCTCGCCCATCAACTCTCTGATTTCCTGCATTCGCGTTCCAGCTAAGCTGACATTGGAATCCTCTTGGTCTAACCACATTGCGATGCGGCTGCTGAGTAGGTCGTAATCAATCGGCTTAGTTAAAAAGTCGTCCATCCCCGCTTCTAAACACGCACGCTCATCCTCTTTATAGGCCTTCGCCGTTAGCGCAATAATCGGTTGCTGAAAATTTTGCTCGCGCATCCAACGGGTTGCTTCTAACCCGTCCATACCCGGCATCTGCACATCCATTAACACCAGACCAAATTGATCTTGGAGTGGTCGATCCTTCGTGATTATTTCACAGGCCGCAAGACCGCTGTCTACCACCTCAACGGTGTATCCACGTCTTTCTAAAGCGGCTTTAACGACCAATTGATTGGGCGCGCTGTCTTCCACAAGGAGTATGCGTTTGGTGGCATTAATGGGACCAGTTCGCCTGTATGCGGGCGGTGTCGCCACAACGCCCGGCACAATTTGCAAAGGCAGTTCTAACGTAAAACAACTGCCTTCGTCCTTACGCGACACAACGCTTATATCTCCCCCCATCAAGTGGGCTAGATGCTGACTGATAGACAGACCAAGTCCCGTACCCAAATATTTTCTCGTGTCTGAATCATCAGCTTGAACAAAAGCGGTGAACACATCTTCTGCCTGAGTCAGGGTCATACCGATCCCGGTATCTCGAACGTTAATTTTATATGCAGGACAGTTCTCTGGAATCTCTGGGGCATCACCCTCAAGCGTCGAATCCGCATCAAGTTCCAGCGATCTGACCATTGAAGACTTCTCTACACTGACTTCGATCTCACCGCTTTCGGTGAACTTAATGGCATTGCTCAGCAAGTTGGAGATAATTTGCGTCACCTTATGATCATCGCCTAACGTAAAATATTCACGAACATCTGTGTCTCGCATGCGCAGCTTAATACCTTGGGCTTTCGCCGTGGGTTTGTACAGGGCAACTAAATCTCTCGCCATGGCTGTAGGGGAAAAAGTGTTTTCATCTACACTCATTTCACCGGCCTCAATCTTGGAGTAATCGAGCACATTCTTCAGCAAACTCATCAGGCGCAGGCCAGAATTTTCCGCTGTAGTGAGTAAACTCACCTGGTGTGGGTCCTGCAAATCCGCTCTCACTAAGTTAACAATGCCTAGCAGGGCATTAAGTGGCGTGCGAATCTCATGACTCATGGTGGCCAAAAAACGGCTCTTTGCTTCGTTGGCAATTTCCGCAGACGATTGCGCTTCGCGCATTTTTTCTTTATTCGCGTACTCTTCACGCAAGTCACGCATCTCAGCGCCAAAATATACGTCGCCGGTTAAATTGACTGAACTTACCGCTAACTCAACGGGTATCTCTTCACCCGACCTGTGCAGACCTTGGATCTCTACCCTACTGCCTACAATTTTCTCCTCACCGGTTTCAAGAAAACGTGCGAGCCCGTGGTAATGTGCTTTACGTAAGCGCTCTGGAATTAAGAATTCCGCCATTGGCTGACCAATAATATCTTTTTGCTGATAACCAAATAGCTCCTCTGTGGCTTTGTTCACATCTACCACTAAACCCTCGCCGTCTATGATCACCCGCGCACTCAAACTACCGTCCATTAGCAACTGTTTTATGGCTTGGTGGTCTTGCCGAGCCAAGATACTCACATCTGTTGATAGAGCGTTGAGGCGCACCAAAGCCATTTTCGTCTCAGTATGGCTGGTTGGTGAAAACTCTAACTCCATGGCATCAGCAGTGCCATGGTTAGCAATAAAAGACAACGGCCTAGTGTCGAGGGACGAATCGGCAGTTGCTTTAGACCGCGAGTCAAACAGCTGATCTAGGTGCAAACGAATGTTCTCTATGTCCTCTGAATTCTTTACAAAAGAGGCGAGGTTTAGCCCAACCAACAAACTGCCTGGCAATAAATTGTAGGCACCTTCATTGGCCAATAAAATCTTACCGACTGAATCAACCCAAAGATAACCCGGGCCTTGACCATCTAAACCGGCATCAAACTGCAGTTGGTTGCGTTTTTGCAAAAGCAAAATATGCCTGAACTGAGCAGACGCCAATAAAAACAAAGCAATGGCTACCAACAGGGTCGGCGCAGTAATGCTTCGATCTCCGGCTCCAAGCACCATGACTACCTGATAGAGAAGATAGGTTGCAACCACAACGTATACGCCAGCAAAGAGCACAGAAAAAACATCCCTGCGCTGCCAAAACTTAGGTCTGAACATGATTCGCCTCGGTATCGTTCTGGCCAACTTTTGACGCGCGCTCGCCAACAGGGTGATTGGGTTCTACTTCCAGATGTTCACCAACATAGATGTCCAGAAAAGCCAGCGCCTGAGCAATTTCCAAGTACAACGCGGCAAGTTCTTTAGACCAAAAATCATCGCTAGTGGCGGACCTATCAGTAGGCTTGGAGTTGGCTAAAAATTGCAATTGGCTTTCTGACAATTTCATACTCAGATTCTTTGCTGCCAACGCAAGCTTATCAAAGCCGAAATTGTCCGCAGAGCAAACCAACATGTATAAGTTATGTTTCACGTCAGAGAAATTACTTAATTTAATGCCCTCTAACTGAAGCGAGCGATGACGTAATTCATCAGAAAACCGCTCAAGTAAATTAAACACACCGACAACGCCAATGATCTTGGCAAATTCTGCCAAACGCTCAACAGGCATATTGGCTTCTAAGTCTTTTTGGTCGTGCATACCCAACACGCGACTTAACGCTGTTAGCAGATCTTTATCCTTGATTGGTTTAGATAAGAATTCGTTAAACCCCGCCTCTAGGCAGGCTTGCTGATCAGCTGCAGAAACATACGCCGTCAGCGCAATCAGAGGCACTCTTGCGAGCAAACCGGGCAGGTTGCGAATCTCCTTCGCAGCAGTTATGCCGTCCATATTCGGCATCGCTAAGTCCATTAACACCGCCGCATATGCTTTCTGGCGCACAGCAGTAAGCGCTTCCAAACCATCTGAAGCTAGGTCTACCGTGTACCCAGCAGCGGTCAAAATCGATTTTAAAACCAAACGATTGGAGGGTGAGTCTTCGACCAACAAAATGCTGCTAACGTCGGGGTCAACCAAAGACCCGGTGGTGGCGTATGCGCGGAGCGCCTCAGAGGCTGCTCGGTCAGAAACTTGGTTTAACGAGGAGGTGCTGATTGTCGGCGCGTCTACTGGTGCCTCCACGGTTGCATTGACTGGCAACTTTATAGTCCATTGAATACCCTTGCCAATTTCGCTGGTGGCACCTATGTCGCCCCCGGCAAGACGCATCAACGCTCTGGCAAGGCATAGGTTCAAATTCAAATCTAAACCATTGGACATGTTCCAATTCAGAGCTTCTCCAGACCACTCATTGAAACTGAATAAATTGTCTAACTCTGCTTGGGCCAGGCCCAAACTAGTATCCAAAATCTGTACCCCAACCCCGCCTGCGGGGGTTTTACAGACTAGGATATCCACACGCTCGCGGCGACTGAACATCACGGCATACTGCAATACAGCGGTGAAGCTCTGTGTAAATTTATCTTCATCAACCACAAACTCTGCTACCGAGGCTTCATTTATGGCCTCTGTATAGCCCACGACAATTGCAACTTGGCTAGAACGGGGGTCTAGCAAAACTTTATCTACAATAGATTCTATAAGTTGCCCAAGGTCTACCCGTTGATTACTGACGGGCATCATTTGATTTTCTATCAAATCTAGGTCACTAACGGTCTGCAACAACGAAATTAAGTGTTGTATTGATAGGTTTGCATGCTGGACTAAAACCTGTTCGACCGTACCTTCTGTGGCATTGAGCTTGTCACCCACCAAGGACAAAGTGCCTTGTATGGTATTCAGCGTGGTACGAATGTCGGGTCCGGCCAATGACAGCAACTGCGAATGCATTGACTTCATTTTTGGGCACTCAAAACAACACGCCGGGAAACGCAACCTTGGTGCCAAAAAAGCGCTTTGACAGGGTTTTGAACATTACGTTTGGGCGCACGGCCAAGATGTCGAAATCGATCAGGATCGAGGGGAAGAATTTGACCTAGAGAGGCGGGCATAGACTGCCGCAGCCGTGTATATCCGGACAATTTTTCGTCATTGCCAAACAGAATAGTTGTATCTTTATTTGTGACCACTTACCGCCCACTCGCAAATGTAAATCGGGCACCCGATGGGGGCACCAACGGACAGAATAATCGCTGATCAGCAGGTTGAAGGAGCCAAACGACTGCTATGGGGTATGTTTTGATCGACAGTCGGTAGTTTTTTTACAAAAAAAAACGCCAATGCATGACGTTTTGTGAACTTTTCAGTAACAAACGAATAGTATTAGGTGCATTATTCCCGACAGACGGGCCACATTCAGAGTTATTGTTAACTATAAGTTTGTATATCTGAGCTATTCCACAGCTAGCCAATAGCCTCCCTGAGGGTGATGCTTCACATGCCCAGCGGTAGGAGTGGCAAAATGCGTTCCGATGATCAAAATATCTTCATCGACATAGCGCTCTAGTAAGGATTCTCGGGTTTTCTGCCCCTGCTTTTGATCGAAATCGGCAGACGAACACCAATGGGTTTTAGTCATTTGCACTGGGTGATGAATACAATCGCCTGTGATTAAAGCCTCACTACCATTAGCGCTGATATGCACACTCACATGGCCAGGCGTATGCCCTGGCGTTGGCTGCAACTGCACCTCATCGCAGAGCTTGTGGTCCTCTTCAACCAGATCAACCAGGCCCGCTTCCACCACTGGACGCACAGAATCCGCTAACACCGGCCCATAAGTAGATTCATCTTCATTGGCATCCCAATAGGCCCATTCTTTAGCCGCAATGAGGTAGCGTGCGTTAGGAAATGTTGGCACCCATGCGCCGTCCACCAGCATGGTATTCCAGCCCACATGGTCTACATGTAGGTGGGTGCACAAAACCGTATCAATGCTTTCACGCGGATAGCCGGCAGCCGCCAGATCCTGCAAAAAGTTGGTTTGCAAATGCGACCAATTGGGAATGTTGCGCTCTTTGTCGTTACCTATGCAGGTGTCAACTAAAATCCGGCGAGTACCGGTGTCTATGACCAATGCATGGACGCTCATAATCAAATTACCCTGCTCGTCCATGAAGTGGGGTTGCATCCACTCTATGGCCTGACACGCGTCCCGTGTGGCATCGGGCAAAATAAAGCGTGAGCCGCCCGTTGTTTCCATTTCGATAATACGGGTGATTTTCACATCACCTATTTGCCATTGATTCATAACGCTCCCCTACCTATTTAAACCCGCAAATTTACAACCAATATAAGCAAAATTCATTGTCTGTAATCAGCAACTCGATATCCCAAGAGACTACTATTTTTGCTATCGTTCTTACATCAGAAAAGTCATTAGAAAAATGAAATCCTGCCTGGAGGGGCAAAATGCAACTTATAAAAGACATCTCAACACTGACCCACATACCCGCTCTCTTAAAGCTCAAAAAAGGTATGAAACCTCGCCCGTTTGAGGTCATAGACAGCCCAGGGGGGCGACTTGAAGCAAACGCCCAACGCTTCAAAGATCACTCAGCGTTGATATTCGAAGGCCAGCAACTGACTTGGTCAGAACTTAATACGGTGGCAAATCGCTATGCATCAGCGATGAAGGCAGAGGGTTTGAGCCGCGGCGACAACGTCAGTGTGATGATGGAGAACCGAGTAGAGTTCCTCGCCTTACTCATGGGCTTGAACAAAATCGGCGTCACCGCAGGTCTGCTAAATACTAACTTGACCGGCAAATCGCTGATCCATTGTATTACTGTAACCCAGTCAAAGAAGTGCATTTTTGGCGAAGAGGTCATCGACTCAATGCAAGACGTGCGTACCGAGTTATCGCTAGAACCGGGTCAAGATTTCTTGTTTATCGCCGACGCAGGCACTCAACCAGCGCCTCAATGGAGTAAGGATTTAGGGCCACTGGCGGCATCTGCCGACGCAGAGGACCCAGCGGAAACCGCGGCAACAACGTTGGGCGATATAGCCTTTTACATTTACACCTCGGGCACCACCGGACTACCCAAAGCGGCTGTCATTTCCAATAGACGCTACTTGATAAGCGGCGACATGGCAGGCACAGGCGGACTCAAGTGTAAAACTCAGGACAGAATCTACCTTTGCTTACCGCTTTACCATGCCACTGGCTTGCTGCTGGGTGTGGGCTCGGCCCTTGCCACAGGTGCCAGTATGTTTGTGCGGCGCAAGTTCTCCGCCAGCAATTTTCTCAACGAAATTCGCCAGCACCGGTGCACGCATATGATTTATATCGGCGAGCTATGCCGCTACTTAGTCAACTCTGAGGCTAAAGCAGATGACGCAAAGACGCCTCTGCGCAGCATCATGGGCAATGGCCTACGTCCAGATATTTGGATGGAGTTTAAGGAGCGCTACGGCATTTCGCGGATTTGCGAATTTTATGGCGCATCAGAGGGCAATGTCGCCTTTGCCAACCTAATGAACAAAGACCTGACTGTAGGTATGACGTCTGCCGAAGTGAGTTTAGTTCAATATGATGTCGATAACGACGAAATCGTCCGCGACAACCAAGGCTTTTGCATTCCAGTTATGAAAGGCGAAGCCGGCTTGCTGCTCGGTAAAATCACCCCGGACACCGTTTTTGAAGGTTATACCGACGAAGCGGCAACTGAGGGCAAGGTGTTGCGCGGCGCGCTAGAAAAAGAGGACGCTTGGTTTAATACCGGCGACCTAATGCGCACCGTAGATGTTGGTTACGCTCTTGGCTATGACCACTACCAGTTTGTTGACCGAGTGGGCGATACGTTCCGCTGGAAAGCCGAAAACGTCTCCACTAACGAAGTGGGCGAAATCATTAACGCCTTCCCCCAAGTTAAGTTCTGCAACGTTTATGGCGTAGAAGTGCCCGGGGCAGATGGTCGCGCAGGCATGGTTTCAATCACCCTGAATGATGATGTAAGCGCACTTGATGTAGAGGCTTTTGCGCAGTTCGCACAGGACGCCTTGCCCAGTTATGCCGTACCGGTTTTTATCCGCATAGATGCTGAGATAGATGTCACCGGCACCTTCAAAATGCTCAAAGGTGAACTCAGGCAACAAGGCTTCAATATTGACAGCATTGAGGGTCCGGTTTTTGTCATGAAGAGTGGTGAAAAAGCCTATAGCGTTTTAGATAACGCCTACCTGCAAAAGATCAACAGCGCCGAAGCGGGCTACTAGGTCGATTTACGGTAAGTTATAGGGCAAAACAAAAGCCTAAATCACGCGAGCTGAAGCGGTCATTGTCCTACAGCTCCTATTACCTATGAGAAATAATAACTGGGTGAAAATGGAAAAAGCGGTACTACTGGACCTTGGCGGCGTTGTCTTAGATATAGATTTTCACCGGGTGTTTGCTTCGTGGGCAAAAGACAGCGGCGTTGATAAGTCGTTGTTCTATGATCAGTGGTCCTTGGACGACGCCTATAAACAACATGAAGTGGGCGCGCTGTCTTTTCAGGAATACAGCGCCCATTTGTCTCGCTCTTTAGGCGTAAGTATGTCCGATGCTTGCTGGCAGAAAGGGTGGAACGCTTTATGGGTAGGCGTCTATGGGTCTGTCATTGCGCTACTGCCGCAGTTGGCCCAACAATATACGTTATGCGCTTTTAGCAATACCAATGCTACCCATGCGGCATCATTCAAGCATCACTTTGGCACTGAGCTTAGCCACTTTGAAACGCTGTACTTATCTCAAGAGGTAGGTCAACGTAAGCCAGATACACAAGCTTTTCTGACCGTGTGTGAACGCATGGGTTACGCGCCAAAAGACGTGGTGTTTTTGGACGACTCGCAAGAAAACGTGACAGGTGCCAAAGCCGCTGGATTAGAGGCGTACCTCACACGAGGCGATGCTCAGGTGGCCAGCCAACTCAAAACACTGCTCGAACAGCGGGTCTAATCAACATCTAGCTCTACTGCCGCAATCAGCTCTAAAGCTTGCTCTCTAGACTCACCACAAAAAAGCGCTTCTGCTTTAAATTGACCACAAAAACTGGGACGTTCGGGCTGACCAAAAATTGCGCAGGCAAAGTCAGCTGTGAGATGAATACACGCTATCCCCGCAGGCTTACCATTGGGCATACCGGGCAGCGGCCCAGATATAGACGGGGCAATACAGCACGCCCCGCAACCAGACCTACACTGCATCTAGCGCGACCTCATAATGAGAGCTGCGACCTAGACATTAAATTTATGCGCAATTGCCGCATAGTTCTCTAGCATGGGTAGCACCACATCTGGCTCGGCAGAGGGCAGCGCAAATATTATGCGGTCAAAACCCATCTCCAACAAAGACTCAACAGCCTCTGCATCAGGACCTACACCAAAAATACTGAACTGGGGTTCACCACTGCGACCCGCTTCCTGCCACGCATCGCGAGTGCGACCAATACCCTCGGCATAATCTACCGGGCCGTTAGCGCCTTTGCGTTTGTCATTTTGATAAATGGGGAACCAACCATCACCGTATTCTGCAATACGCTTGTAGACATATTTAGACGATGCACCTAACAATACCGGTGGACCGCCCGCCTGTACTGGTTTGGGGTAGGCCCAAATTTTATCGAAGTCGACAAATTCTCCGTGATACTCTGCCTCCTCCTCGGTCCATATTTCGCGCATCGCTAACATACGTTCGCGCAATATTTTCCACCTATGTACAAACGGCGTACCGTGATTTTCCATTTCTTCAGCATTCCAGCCAGCGCCAATACCCAGTACCACGCGACCTTTTGACAAGTAGTCTAGGCTGGCAACTTGTTTGGCCATCAAAATGGGGTCACGTTCGGTAATCAGCGATATGCCTGTTCCTAATTTCAACTTTTCGGTAACAGCAGCGGCCATAGAAAGCGCCACAAATGGATCATAGGTATGCCAGTACTCTTGGGGTAACTCATCACCACCGGGCCAAGGGGATTGACGACTCGCTGGGATATGTGTGTGTTCCGGCAGAAACAGTGACTCAAAACCATGGGCTTCGGCCTCTTTCGCCAATACATCTGGTGCTATTGCGTAGTCTGTCGAAAACATCAGTAGGCCGAAATCGATCATGATAAATCCCCTCTTTTAATTTATTTACTTTGCGTCGGGTAATGTGTCCCCTCTGCGCGGAGCACAACCTAAGCCTGAATAAATCATGACTTAAGTCACAGCTTAAGTCTTGTTTTCCAGCAATCGTAATCGCACCATCAAACCAAAACGAGCGAAGGCAGTACTTTCAAGAACTTTTATTGGCAGGGGGCTTCGTGCCCAATATCAACAAGCGAGGCCTAGGGCACGCGTAAACGATGAGGCGATAAGCGAGGAGAGTGCGTTAGGTTCAAGGGCGAGCTAACTACAGCGCGTTTTCTAACCAATCCATATGCAAATCAATTTTGGCAATATAACGCGCCGCAGCAGGGCCGGGCGTGGTGTTGAAACCCACGTTATAGGCTGACAGCGCACAGTTGAAATTGCCGGTGCAGCGATCTACCAAATGGCGCAAAACCTGGGCACCGCAGTAGACATTTTGTTCCGGATCTTTGAGATTAGTCGCACCACAGAAACTGGCCCAGTAATCTGGCCTGACTTGCGTAGGCCCTACAGCGCCCACATGAGACACAACATACTTGCGGAATGAACTTTCAGTAAGCACAAGACTCGCAATCAGTTCTGGGCTCAGCTTTTGTCTTTCTGCCGCTTCCAATATCCAAGCGGAAAACTCATTTGCTAAACCCTGGTCAATACCAAAACCAAGACTCATACGTTGGCCAAATAAACTTACTTGAGCAGGATATGGGGTTCGGCCCTGAACCGGTTTGGCAATGACTATGGTCTTGCTGGTTATGCCATCCTGCTGGACATTTAACACATCAGATCCGGCATCAATTAATACGAGCAGGGATGTGACCAACGCCAGAGTGAACGAAGAAAATGACAGTTTCCGATAGACCGATAGAGCGCCCCAGCGTAGTGCAAATTTGTAGCGCGCTTGCTGACTGATCGAAAATGTCAAAGCAAAAAGAACACCTAGCAAAACCAGTAAGGTAGCTACTGAATCGACAAATTTGTCAAAAAGTTCCCGCATCTCTCGCCCCCTCTTCCCAAAATCTAGCCTGCGAGTTGTGAGCTATCCCTCTCAAGCAAGCGGCGAAGGACGCGTGACAACAACATTATCAGCGCCATCAAAGGTAACGCGCCGACCACCATATGTACACAAATAATGGAAAGAAAATTGAGCTTACTTTTCCACTAAAAATTCGCCGAGCAAAAAAAAGGCTCTTAGTTAAGCAACTAAAAGCCCTTTTTTGCTGGGATTTAGGGATATTTTGGCAACATTTCAGCTAGCGATTATCTCTAGCTTATTGTTTTTTCAGCTATAGCTCTAGCCAGCGCGTAGAGTTTCGATAATCGCTCTACGCTGAGCTTCATCAGAAACTGGAAACGACGTAGATGTGCGATCAACAAAATTTCCATACCGTTCAAGCATAGCCGGTGCAATTTCATGGGGTTCACCCATAACACCAAACTTATCTAACATGTCATCACTGATAAGCGTACCCATTTCTTTCCAACGTCCCTGCTTAGACATAGTGTTTAGCTCGCCTTGCAACTCGCCACAACCAATGGAATCTAATACACCTTTATAAGCCGGTGTAGAGCCATAAAACGCGATGCGTTCTTGAGTCGCCTTTTTACTTTTCGCAAACTCTTCTTCATCTCGGCCTGTGACAACGAAACAAGAATAAGACAGTTCAAACCCATCTCTAGACTTACCGGCTTTCGCCAGACCACGCTCAATAGCGGGCATAGTCACTTCGTTTATGTAAGCCATTGTGCTGAACGGGTGGATGATCATTCCGTCTGCAACTTCCCCTGCAACCTCTGTCATCTTAGGCCCTACGGCGGCTAAAACCACTTTAGGCGCGCCGAAGTCTTTGTCTTCTGGCGTGAACGCTGGGGTCATGAGTGTATGTTTATAGTATTCACCAACAAACTCTAACGGATCACCGTTGTACCAATTACCCCAGATGGCACGCATGGCCAAGACCAGTTCACGCATTTGCGCTGCCGGAGCACCCCACTGCATGCTAAAACGCTTGGTGATGTGGGGTTTGATTTGCGAACCCAAGCCAAGCGTAAAACGCCCTTTTGAATAAGCGTTCAAATCATGACCAATATTCGCCAAGTTCATTGGGCTACGTGCAAAAGCCACCGCAATGGAGCTCGCTATTTCCAGCTTGTCGCTGTGCTCTGCTGCCAACAAAAGGGGGAAAAAGGGATCGTGGTTCATTTCCGCGGTGCGGACACCGTCGTACCCAGCGGCCTGCAATTTTTTGACGGTGGCTGGAATCTCGTTGAGGTGGTGGCCAATGCCTGCATCTACTTTCATATTCTCTCTCCAATAATAAATTTCAATCAAAAGGCCAGACTACCCAGGCCACAAAACAGGACTACGCGAACAGCTTGTAATCTCGCTTATATAATTCTCTTAATGCCATTGCTGCAATGCCATTTATTGGGGCGCTTTGAAGAACCCCTCGATAGCATCAGAGGGTGCCCCCCTTACTCTGACTGCATAGCAGCAGACGCACCCTGCTGTTTAACATCCTCGCCTTCATGCCCAAGTATGCCCTCAACAGGCTGAGCAGTATGCTGTAGGTCCAGCACTTGGGAAGTGCCACTAGCTTGGGCAACAAAATGTGTAACTTCGACACCGCTTACACTCACGCTTAAGCGATAAAGCAGGCTATTGGGGTGCTTAACAGCAATTGTTTGCGCCTCATCTAAGCCCAAAAAATGCTGCAATATCGCCTTCGATACAACACCGTGAGCAACGATCGCCAAGCGCTCTACCGGCTCGAAGTCATCTAACAAATGATTAAAACGCCGCCCTAGATCCAACAAATTCTCTCCGCCACCCGGACGATGA